>JBILDP010000146.1:0-5867 GCA_044352535.1 Prochlorococcaceae cyanobacterium | reverse complement strand
TGACTGCCGGTGTCGACCAGCAACTCGGGCGCTTCGGGCGCCTCATAGGGGCTGGAGATGCCGGTGAACTCCTTGATCTCGCCGGCGCGGGCCTTGGCGTAGAGCCCCTTCGTGTCGCGCTGTTCGCACACGGTCAGGTCGGCCGCGCAGTGGATCTCGATGAAGTCGCCCGGCTCCACCAGGGCCCGCACCTTGTCGCGGTCGGCCTTGAACGGCGACACAAACGCTGTGAGCGCCACCACGCCCGCATCCACCATCAGCTTGGCCACCTCACCGATGCGGCGGATGTTCTCCTCGCGGTCGGCATCGGAGAAGCCCAGGTCCTTGCAGAGGCCGTGACGGATGTTGTCGCCGTCAAGCACGTAGCAGGCCAGCCCCTGCTCAAACAGGGCCGAGTTCACCGCGTTGGCCAGGGTGCTCTTGCCGGCCCCGCTCAGCCCCGTGAACCAGAGGATGGCGCTGCGGTGGCCGCGCTGGTGGGCCCGCGCCGCCCGGGTCACGGTGGAGTGGTGCCACACGATGTTGGTGGCCTTGCCCTGGCTGGTGAGCTCGCCGTAGGGGCTGCCGGCGGCAGGGGAGGGGGTGGTGGTCATGGCCTGGCGGCAGCGATGCAGGCGTGCATTCTCCCTGGTGGGGCCGTCCTGCTCAGCCACCCGCCTGTCTGGGCCGATAACCGGCGCTCTCAAGGGCCACCAGGGCTGGGGCCACCTGGTCGCCCTGCAGCTCGATCACCCCCTCCTTGAGGGTGCCACCGGTGCCTGCGGCCGCCTTGAGCTGCTTGAGCAGGGCCTTGAGCTCAGCCTCCGGAGCCTCCAGCCCGGTGATGGCGGTCACGAGCTTGCCGCCCTTGCCCGCCTTGGTGCGCTGCACCCGCACCCGCTGCTGGGCTTTGGGGATGCTGGGCGTGGCCACACTCGGCCGTTGCTGGGCAGCAGGGCTGCTGAGGCCGCTGAATTCCTGCCATCCACCTTTCTTGCCCATGGCCCTTTTGCGCCGCGCAGGCCATCCATGCTGGGGCCTGGTCTGCAGCGGGCTGAAGGCTGCAGAAAAGCGCCACAACTGAGGCGCTCCTACCAAGTGCTGCCCCAGCCCAGGCGGCTGGCCGCCCGGGTTCGTCGGTGCAGCCGCTGTTGCTGCCTACCCTGGCGTCACTTCTTCCTCCGCTGGCCCTGGGCCGCGCCGCCGGTGACGAGCACCTTTCCCCCCGTGATCAGCGATCCTGCCGCCCTGCAGCCCCAGGTCCGCCCTTCGGCGGCCGGTCGTTTCGGCCGCTACGGCGGCCAATACGTGCCGGAAACCCTGATGCCGGCCCTGGCCGAGCTGGAGGTCGCCGCTGCCGAAGCCTGGGCGGATCCGGCCTTCACGGATCGGCTCAACCATCTGCTGCGCACCTATGTGGGCCGCCCCACGCCTCTGTATGAGGCGGAGCGGCTCACCGAGCACTACGCCAGACCGGAGGGCGGACCGCGCATCTGGCTGAAGCGCGAGGACCTCAACCACACCGGCGCCCACAAGATCAACAACGCTCTGGGTCAGGCACTGCTGGCCCTGCGCATGGGCAAGGGGCGGATCATTGCCGAAACCGGCGCCGGCCAGCACGGCGTGGCCACCGCCACCGTGTGCGCCCGCTTCGGCCTGGAGTGCGTGATCTACATGGGCGCCGAAGACATGCGCCGCCAGGCTCTCAACGTGTTCCGCATGCGCCTGCTCGGTGCCACCGTGCAGCCGGTGACTGCCGGCAGCGCAACACTCAAGGACGCCACCAGTGAGGCGATCCGCGACTGGGTGACCAACGTGGAGACCACCCACTACATCCTGGGTTCGGTGGCGGGGCCACACCCCTACCCGATGCTCGTGCGCGACTTCCACGCCTGCATCGGCAACGAGGCCAAGGCCCAGTGCCACGACGCCTTCGGCCGTCTGCCCGATGTGCTGGTGGCCTGCGTGGGCGGCGGCTCCAACGCCATGGGCCTGTTCCACCCGTTCGTGGAAGACACCAGCGTGCGCCTGCTCGGGGTTGAAGCCGCGGGCGAGGGGGTGGCCAGCGGCCGCCATGCCGCCACCATCACTGAGGGGCGCGTGGGCGTGCTGCACGGGGCCATGAGCCTGCTGCTGCAGGACAGCGAGGGGCAGGTGCAGGAGGCCCACTCGATCAGCGCCGGTCTCGACTATCCGGGCGTGGGTCCGGAGCACAGCTACCTGCGCGAGATCGGGCGGGCTGAGTATCTGGCCGTGACCGACGACGAGGCCCTCCAGGCCCTGCGCCTGGTGAGCGAGCTGGAGGGGATCATCCCCGCGCTGGAGACGGCTCACGCCTTTGCGGCCCTGGATCAGCTCTGTCCCACCCTGCCCGCCGGCAGCGAGGTGGTGCTCAACCTCTCCGGCCGCGGCGACAAGGACGTGAACACCGTGGCTGAGAAGCTGGGAGGCCTGCTGGGCTGATCAGCCCAAGAGCCGTTCCAGCACCTGGGCCACCGAGCGCACGGCGGCCCGGGCGGTGGCGTAGGCCATGCGCATCGGGCCCACCAGGGCCACCTGGCCCACGCCACCGTCGCCGCTGCGGTAGTCGGCTTGCACCACGGCGCACCGGTGCAGGGCTTCGTGGGGATGCTCGGCCCCAATCCAGATGCCGCCTTGCTGCAGCACCTGCAGGGGGGCGTCTTCCACCAGCTCCACCAGCGGCCTCAGGCTGGCTGTGTCGCTGAATTCCGGTTGGCCCAGCAGGCCCGCCAGGCCCATGGCCACCGCGCTGTCGCCGCCGGCAGGCAGCACGCGGCGATGGCTCTCCAGGCCCTGGCGCAGCACGGCGCCGCTGCTGCTCAGCTGGCTGGGCAGGTTGCCCCAGTCGATGCCACCGCCGGCCAGTTGATCCGCCAGCCACTGCTCCAGGGCCGGCAGTTCAGCTTCAGCCCGATGGGGCAGGCGCAGGTTGAGGCTGGCGGTGGCGGCGGTGCCTTCCACCAGAAACACCAGCAGACGCTCGCCGCTGGCCACAAGCCGCAACGCCTGCAGGTGGCGCTGGCGGCGTTGCGGGGGGGTGATCAGGCTGAGCAGACCGGTGAGATCGGCGAGGCGGCGGGCCAGTTGCAGGAGCAGGTCGTCGAGGGCGGCCCACTGCAGGCTTAGCCCGGCGAGCTCCCGCTGCAGTTGCAGGGCAGCGGCGCCAGGAGCCGGCAGCAGCCGGTCCACGTAGGTGCGGTAGCCCTGCTGGCTCGGGATGCGGCCGGCGGAGGTGTGGGGCTGGGTGAGCAGGCCCCGCTGCTCCAGCACCCCCATGGCCGAGCGCACGGTGGCCGGACTGGCGGGCAGGCTGAAGCGCCGCACCAGCGTCTTGCTACCCACCGGCTCCATGGTGTCCACGTAGTGGCGCACTGCCAGCTGGAGCACCTGCTGTTGCCGGCGTGACAACTCCTGCAACGACGTGGACCTGCCCAAATCTTGGGGAGATCGTAGGCAGATTCCCGTGCTGGGATCCCTGTCGGAGCGGATTCCGATCTGGCCCTGGCCGATGGGAATTCGGATTTTGAAAAATCCCTTACGAGGTCAAAGACAGGACTTCCCCTCAAGCCATTGATGCGATGGCTCGAGGGGAAGTCCTCCTTCGTAGCGCGGCCCCGCCCCTCCCTAGTAGCGCGGCACGTTCGGATCCACCTGCAGGCTCCAGGCGTCGATGCCGCCCTGCACGTTCCACACCTGGCCGTAGCCCTGCTGCTCGATCAACCAGGCGCCGAATTGCCAGCTGCGGATGCCCGCATGGCACACCACGGCGATCGGCCGATCGCGATCCAGATGCTGGTCGAGATCTGGCACCCACTCCTGGCTGCGGCTCAAGGGCAGGTGCAGCACCGGGTGGGACAGTCGGGCCAGCTCAAGTTCGGCGTCTTCGCGCACATCGACCAGCTGGATCGGCTCGCCCTCAGCCAGGCGTCGCTGGAGCTCCTGGGGCTGGATCGGCGTGGGGGTGCCCATGGCGGCGGCAGGGTTCAAGATGGGCCCATCCTGCGTGGGGCGCATGAAGGCCCGCCGATTTCTGGCGGTGGTGGTGGCGGTGAGCCTGCTGCTGCTGGGCCTGGGTCTGGGCGGCTGGTGGTGGGTGCTGCAGCGTTCGCCGCTGCGCCTGCAGCATCAGGTCCTCACCGTGCCCCGCGCTGCCCGTTTCGTGCCCCGGCAGGCGGCCCTCAGTCTGTTTCTGCTCAGCGATGGCGAGGAGCCGCTGGCCTATGCCCGCGCCGTGGCGCCAACCCGTCAGCGCCGGCAGGCCGTGGCAGCCATGGCAGCGCTGCGCGACGGCGCCTTTGCCGCTGCCGGGCTCGACTATCGCAGTGAGCTGGCGGGCTGGCTGGGCCCCGAGCTCGGCCTGGCCCTGATCGGCAGCGACCCTGGCCAGACCCCGGATGGCTGGCTGTTGGCCCTGCGCAGCCGCGATGGCGATGGCGCCCGCCGCTTTCTGCAGCGTTTCTGGCAGACCCGCAGCCTGGCGGGTGCCGATCTGCAGATCAGCAGCTACCGCGGCATGGGCCTGATCAGCGGTCGCGGCAATCTTCGCGGTGCCTCGGCCGTGCCACTGGCCACGGCCCTGATCAACGACGACCTGGTGCTGATCGCCTCGGGCCGGGGGGTGCTGGAGCAGGCCCTGGATGTGTCGCAGCTCGACGAGCTCAACCTGGCGGCCAGCCCTGAATTCCGTGACGCGGTGGAGCGCCTGGGTGAGGGTGCTGCCCTGATCTCGGCCCGAGCCGATGGCCTGGCCGGATGGCTGGGTCTGCCTGGCGATGGCATCCGCTCGTTGGTGGCTGCCCTGCGTCCGGTGGGCACCCAGCTGGAGCTGGAGGCCTGGCTCGACACCGCTGCTGCTGCTCCGCCCTGGCAGGCACGGCTGGATCCCCAGCAGGGTGTCGCCCTGCTGGCCGGCCTGCAGGGCGAGAGCGACAGCCTGGCCCTGCTGCAGCAGCCCAGCGCCTGGCCGCCGCTGTTGCAGCCCCTGCTCAGGCGTGCCCTCGACGGGGCCCCCGGCCCCCTGCCGGCGCTGCTGGTGGCCTCCGATGCCGGGCCGCTGCTCTACAGCCAGGCCGAGGCCGGCTGGTTGTTCGGCACGGGCTCTGAGCAGCCTGCCGTGGAGGAGCTGGAGCCCCAGCTCGCCCAGCAGGGGCTGATCGGTGCACCCCTCCAGCTGGAGGGGCAGGGGCCGGTGCGGGTGTGGACAGCCCTGTCGGCCCCTGGCCCACGGGGCCGACGCCAGGCGGAAGCGCCCGAACTTCAGGCTGCGTTGGCCGGGGTGCGCGCCACGGCGTCTGGCCAGGCCTGGTGGGCTGAGAACCTTGAGGTGCTGGCCCAGCAGCGCAGTGGCCACAAGCCGCCCAGCCGCCGGCTGGCCCAGCTGGAGGCCCTCAACCAGCCCACCGCCCCCCTGCAGTGGGCGGGAGCCTCTGGCCCTGCCCGCCAGCTGATGCAGAGCTGGCAGCCCTGGCGCCTGCTGGCCGGGGTGGCGGCCCAGCCGCTCACCCCGGCCGTGGAGGGGCTGGCCGTGGCGCTCGAGCCCGATGGCTCCCGCCTGCACCTCAAGGGCCGCCTGGAGCTGGCCTGATCCGCCAACGGATCCTTGTCGACCCCTGTGCCATCCCCATGGTTGAACCCAAGCGCCAGTTGCTGCTGCTGCGTCACGGCATCGCCGAGGAGCGCAGTCCGGATCGCCCCGATGGCGAGAGGGCGCTGACGCCCCGCGGCGTGGAGCGCACCCGGGCTGTGCTAGCCCGGCTGGTGGAACTCGACTTCGCTTGCGATCAGCTGCTCACCAGCCCCCTGCGGCGAGCCCGCCAGACCGCCGAACTGGCTGTTGCCGCCGGGCTGGTGCCGGGTCTGGGGGTGGA
>JBILDP010000145.1:0-5879 GCA_044352535.1 Prochlorococcaceae cyanobacterium | reverse complement strand
CTACCGCTTCATCGATGCCGACACGGTGCTGGAGCAGGCGGCCGGTCGCACCATCCCCGATATCTTCGCCAGCGACGGTGAAACCGGCTTCCGGGCCCTGGAAACGGCGGTGCTGGGGCAGATCAGCAGCTGGCATTCGCTGGTGGTGGCCACCGGCGGCGGGGTCGTGACCCGCCCGGAGAACTGGGGCCACATGCACCAGGGCGTGGTGGTGTGGCTAGATGCGCCGGCCAAGCTGCTGCTGCAGCGCCTGAGCGCCGACCCCACACCGCGGCCGCTGATGCAGGCCGCCGATCCAGCGGCCCGCCTGGAGACCCTGCTGGCCGAGCGCCGCCCCCTCTACGCCCAGGCTGATCTGACGATCCACCAGGCAGGGGAAGCCCCTGAGGCCGTGGCCACCCAGGTGCTGGCGGGCCTGCCCGCCCTGATCAAGCAGCGGCCCACGGCACCCGCCCAGTCGGTGGTGCTGCAGAGCGACGAGGGCGGCTTGACCCAGTCACTCAACTAGGTCACTCAACAAGCGCCGTCGCCACTCCCGCCCGGAGGCTCCAGCCGCACCGCGAACCACTGCACGGCCCGGCCCGGCACCAGTTCCAGCTCGCAGGCGGTGTCGAGCAGGCGCTCAGCCTGCTGCCGAGAGTCGCCCAACCCGCGCAGGTCGGCGGGGGGGTCGGGCAGGGCGGCGAGCTGGGCCGTCAGCCAGTCGAGAGTTTCGGCGGCCGTGAGGATGCGCTCGGCAGCGCCGGGCTCCAGCACCACGTAATGATCGAGCTCGCGCAGCAGGGGATCAGACATGGGCCGCCAGCTTCTTCGCACCATCCTGCAAGTCATGGTGGCCAGCGGCGCCATGACCCTGCTGCTGGTGCTCTGGCCCATGGCCCTGCCAGCGGAGGCCGCTCCGGCAGCGAGCCCCCTGGAGCGGCGCCAGGCCCAGTGGCCCAGCTGGAGCCTGCCGGCGCCGCTGGCGCGTCCGGGCACCGGCGATCTGGTGTATCCGGACTGGTTGTTGGGGGAGTGGCGGGTGAGCAGCAGCGATGGCGCCAGCTACAGCGTGCGCTTTCAGCGCCGCGCGGATGGCGCGGTGGTGGGTGATCGGGCCTTCAACGCCCGGGCGGTGGGCCAGGCCCTGCTGGGGGAGCACCTGCTGCGGGTGGCCAACGATCCCGCCAACCCCAACCGCCAGATCGCCATGCTGGCCGGGGAACAACAGCTTGAATCCACCGTGATCGGCCGGCGCAGCGAACGCCCGGGAGCCGGCAGCTTCCTGGCCGATGAGCTGGCTCTCCAGGTGTTGCACCGCCCCGGCGCCCCACGCCTCAGCCAGGTGGAAGTCCTGAGCCGCTACGAGCGCCAGGATGACGGCTCAATCCAGGCCGAGCAGTGGCAGGCCAGTTTCGCGGCGCCCGGGGCAGGGTCAGGACTGAGCCGGGCTGCCCGCAGCAGCGACCACTTCAGCCTGAACCTGGTGCCACAGCCAACCCGACCTACTGGAGCCGCGCAACCAACTGGTCGCGCCAGCTGAACAGGGGCTCCAGCAGCGGGTTGTCGGCGATGCCCGCCACGCCGCGGCCCGCCAGGGGCGCCCCGCTGCTGGCCGGGAACTTCAACAGCGACAGCTGGGCAGCCACTGCCAGGTCGGCCAGGCTGAGTGCATCGCCCACCAGGTAGGGGCCGGCTGTCGCCAGCACCGCCAGCTGCTCCAGCTGGGCCTGGAGCTGGTCTTGATCGCGCGTGCCCAGCACGCCCTCCAGCGCCTCGCCCAGGCCACCGATGAGCCCACTGGGCAGCCCCCCCACCAGCTCACGCAGCGGTGCCGGTGTGGCCTCGGGCAGCAGAGCCACCCGCAGCACCGGATCGGCACTCGCGGCCTGCAGCAGGGCCTGGCGACAGCGACAGGCCAGGGCCGTATCGGCCCAGTCTTCGAGCAGCAGCACCCGCGCCCGCTGCTGGGGATCGCGGGGCAGCAGGGCCGGCTCTGGGTGGTGGCGCTCCAGGTGCAGGGCAATGGCGGTGGAATCAGCCACCACCTCGCCGCCATCCACCAGCACCGGCACCTGGCGCTGGCCGGAGAGCCGGAACAACTCCAGCTGGCCCAGGCCCGGCACCACCTCCACCACCTCGTAGCTGAGGCCCTTGGCAGCCAGCACCAGGCGCACCTTCTCGCAGAAGGCCGAGTGGCGGAACTGGTGCAGTTGCATGCCAACTCAGGCGTTCAGGCGGCAGAGTAGCCAGCACAGACCCGCGACGTTCTCGAGCAGGCGATATCCAGTCGAGCGATGAAAGACTTCTTCCTCAATGTCACCCGCTATCCGCGCTACCTGATCGCCTTCGGTCTGGGGGTGGCCAATTCGGTGTTCGAACCGGTGGCGGCGCGGGCCAGCAACCCGGTGACGGCCGTGGCCCTGATCGGGGCCGGCGTGAGTGGGGTCCTCAGCCTGGGGCTGGTGCTGCGTGCGATGGTGAGCACAACGCCGGTGGTCTAGGGAGCGGCAGAGGCATGGCCCAGGGTCGACGGGTGGAACGGGTGGCCTCGCTGATCCGCCGCGAGGTGTGCGAACTGCTGGTGAGCGGCATCAAGGACGACCGTGTTGCCCAGGGCCTGGTGAGTGTGACCAATGTGGACGTGGCCGGCGATCTGCAGCACTGCCGCATCCATGTGAGCGTGTATGGCGATGAGGCCACCCGGCAGCAGGCCCTGGCCGGGCTGAAATCCGCCACTCCCTACGTGAAGGGGGAGCTGAGCCGCCGCCTGAAGATGCGGCGCACCCCGGAGGTGGTGTTCGTGCTGGACCGGGGCCTGGAGCAGGGGACGGCGGTGCTCGGCCTGCTCAACCGTCTGGAGCGGGAGCGCGAGCAGCGTGAAACGCGCGAGGACGGCGAACCGGCCGACTCCCCCACGGAATGAACGACAGCCACGACCCCAAGCTGCTGCGCCTGATCGCCAGCTTGCTGGTGGTGCGCGCCAGCGGCTTCCTGGCCGACCACCAGCGCCGCTACCCCCGCTGGGAGCTCGCCAACGCGGAGCTGCGCCAGCTGCTCGAGCAGGGCGCGGGTGGGGTGATCCTGCTGGGGGGCAGCGTCGCCGAGGTGGCCCTGCGCTGCCGGCAGCTGCAGCAGTGGGCCCGGGAAGCGGATGGAGCCCCGAGGCCACTGCTGCTCTGCGCCGACGTGGAGGAGGGGGTGGGGCAGCGCTTTGAAGGCGCCAGCTGGCTGGTCCCACCCCTGGCCCTGGGCCGCCTGCACCGCAGCGATCCGGAGAGCGCCCTGGAGCTGGCCGAGCGCTACGGGCGCTGCTGCGGCCGCGATGCCCGCCGGCTGGGGCTCAACTGGCTGCTGGCGCCGGTGTGCGATGTGAACAACAACCCGGCCAATCCGGTGATCAACGTGCGCGCCTTCGCCGAGGAGCCCGGCCCCGCCGGTGCCCTGGCGGCCGCATTCATCGCCGGTGCCCGCAGCGCCGGGGTGCTCACGTGCGCCAAGCACTTCCCCGGCCACGGCGACACCAGCACCGACTCCCATCTGGAGCTGCCGCTGCTGCCCCACAGCCGCGAGCGACTGGCAGCAGTGGAGCTGCCGCCCTTTGCCGCCGCCATCGCCGCGGGGGTGAGCAGCGTGATGACAGCCCACCTGCTGCTCCCGGCCCTCGATCCCGAGCGCCCCGCCACCCTCTCTGCCGCCGTGCTGAACGGCCTGCTGCGGCAGGAGCTGGGCTTCGGCGGGCTGATCGTCACCGACGCCCTGGTGATGGAGGCGATTGCAGGTCGCTACGGAGCCGGTGAAGCGGCAGTGCTGGCCCTGGAGGCCGGCGCCGACCTGGTGCTGATGCCTGCCGATGCCAGCGAAGCCATCGAGGCGATCGCCGCGGCGGTGACTTCGGGGCGGTTGAGCCAGGCCCAGCTGGAGCGCTCGGCCATACGCCGCCGGGAGGCGCTGGCCGGGCTGCCCACCGGGGCCAACGCACCAGACATCGAGCCTGCCCACGATCCACTCGCCGCCGCCGAGCCCGACACGGCGCTGATTCGGGAGCTGCTGACCGCCAGCCTCGAACACCGCGGCGGCAGCCTGCCCACCTCGCCGCCCCCGGCTCCGGGAGGCCTCAACCTGATCCGGCTCGACAACCCCCTGGCGGCTCCCTTCCTGCCCGCCGACGCCCCCGCCCTGGCCCTGCCGCAGGCGCGGGGCTGGCAGCCCTGCCTGCTGAGCCCCCAGGTGCTCTCGCCCTGGAACCCCGATCGCGAGGCGCCCCTGGCCCTCGATCGGCTGGGCGATGGCCCGGTGCTGCTGCAGCTGTTTATTCGGGGCAATCCTTTCCGCGGCAGCGCCGGCAGTGCTGAGCCCTGGCCAGCGGCGGTGCGGCAGTTGCTGCAGGCCGGCCGGCTGGCGGGACTGGCGGTTTATGGAAGTCCCTACCTGTGGGACGAGCTGCGCCCCCTCCTGCCGGCCGATCTGCCAGCGGCTTACAGCCCCGGCCAGATGCCGGCGGCCCAGCAGGCTCTGCTGGAGAAGCTGGGACTGGGCTCGGCCAGCATCGGCAGCGGCTTCACCGACTGACCGGATCCCATGCTCAGCCTCTCGATGGTGGTGCGCAACGAAGCCGAGCGCATCGAGGCCTGCCTGGCTTCGGTGGCGGGCTTCGTGGATGAGATGGTGCTGGTCGACACCGGCTCCAGCGACGCCACGGTGGCGATCGCCGAGCGCTGCGGCGCTGTGGTGCACCAGCTGGAGTGGCCGGGCGACTTCGCCCCGGCCCGCAACCACGCACTCAGCCTGGTGCAGGGCGACTGGGTGCTGGTGCTCGATGCCGACGAGCAGCTCACGCCGGAGGCCCGCGAACCCCTGCGGACCCTGATGGCCGAGCCCGATCTGCTGCTGGTGAACCTGCTGCGGCGCGAACTGGGGGCCCGCCAGTCGCCCTACTCCAACGTGAGTCGGCTGTTCCGGCGGCATCCGGCGATCTACTGGAGCCGGCCCTATCACTCCATGGTCGACGACAGCGTGACCGCCCTGCTGGAGCAGGAACCCCACTGGCGCCTAGCCGATTGCCCGGTGGTGGCGCTGCTGCACGACGGCTACCGCCCCGAGCTGCTCGCGAGCTCAGACAAGGCCCAGCGGCTGCGCGAGGCGATGGAGGCGGAGCTGGAACGCCGGCCGGGTGATCCCTATGCCTGCGCCAAGCTCGGCGGCCTGGAGCTGAGCGAGGGCCACAGGGAGCGCGCCATCAGCCTGCTGGAGCAGGGGCTGGCCCGGGTGACGCCTGGCACACCGGAGCACTACGAGCTGCTGCTGCACCTGGCCATGGCGCTGGCCGATCCCGAGCCAGCCCGGGCCAGGGCGCTCTACCGCCAGGCGATCGCCCTGCCCCTCGATGCACGACTCACCGCAGCGGCCCGACTCAACCTGGCGGCCCTGCTGCTGGGCCAGGGCGAGCTGGCTGAGGCCGCTGCACTGACGCAGGCGGTGACGGCAGCAGCCCCGGAGCTGGCCCTGGGCTGGTTCAACCGGGGCCTGATCGCCCGCCAGCAGGGGCAACTGGCCAAGGCGATCAGCGCCTACCGCCAGGCGCTGGCCCTGGACCCTGACCACCCCGAAGCCCACCAGAACCTGGCGGTGGCGCTGCTGCTGATCGGCGACATCGCCGGCGCCCGCAGCAGCTTTCGCCTGGCCATCAGCCTGCTGGCGCAGCAGGGACGCAGCGGCGAGGCCGAGGCTCTGCGCCAACGGGCCAGTGGCCTGGTGAAACTGGACCCCTGAACCCCGCCCTGCCCTCTGCACCTGTGTCGCCCTTATCCGGTCTGCCCACCGCCGCGCCCAGCCCCGCACCCAATGGCCCGCTGCAGGGTCGCCGCATCGGTGTGACCCGCGCCGAGAGCCAGCTGGGG
>JBILDP010000144.1:0-5889 GCA_044352535.1 Prochlorococcaceae cyanobacterium | reverse complement strand
ACGCCGGGCGCCTCGTGTCGCCTCTGGAGATCGAAGAGGAACTGCGCAGCTATCCGGAGGTGGTCGACTGCCTCGCCTTCGGTCTCCCCCATCCCCTTTACGGTTCGATCCCCGTGGCGGCTCTGGTCCTTCGTGATGCTTGCCCGGATGGGGCCGGCATCGACATGGCCCTGCAGCGTGTCAGTGTCAGCTGCCGTCAAAACCTGGGGATGGTGGCCCCCCGCCGTCTGTTCGTGGTGGCTGAGCTGCCCCGCGGAGCCACGGGCAAGCCACTCCGCCGTGTGGTGCGGGAGCGCTTTGCCCGCGAGCAGTACTGAGGCCCGAGCGATGGCTGGTTCTGCTCTTGCTCACGCCCCACCCGTCTCCCTCACTCACCTGCGTAGGGGGAAGCAGCCTTTGGGCTATCGTTTAAGGCTGGCTTAGGCCAGAAGGGCACGCGCCCTGCCCAAGACAGCAGGTGGATCGCCTGCCCGGGGTTCCCTCGGGCCGCTGATTCGTAAGTCCTGCCGAGGTCCACGCGACAGGTTTGGTTTTCCGCTGCGTTCCTGCTGACTTGTTCGGCTCATGCGCATCGGGTGTTGAACACGCCGCGGCCTCGAGCTTTCGCTCCCAGAGCGATGGCGTCCAGGGGCCGCGTACCCGGCTTGTTCCCCCGATCCGTTCCGTTTCCCATGGGCCGCACGCTGGAGAACAAGCAACAGATCGTCGAAGAGCTCAAGGGGCTCCTCGGCGAGGCCGAAATGGCGCTGGTCCTTGATTTCAAGGGCCTGTCGATCAAGGAAATGTCTGATCTGCGGACCCGTCTGCAGGCCAGCAACGGTGTGTGCAAGGTGACCAAAAACACCTTGATGCGCCGTGCCATTGATGGCAACAGCGCCTGGTCGGAACTCGATTCCCTGCTCACCGGTACCAACGCCTTCGTGCTCGTCAAGGGCGACGTGGGTGGTGCGGTCAAGGCCGTTCAGTCCTTCCAGAAGGACACGAAGAAGTCTGAGGTGAAGGGCGGCCTTTTCGAAGGCAAGCTCCTTTCCCAGAACGACATCAAGGCCATCGGGGATCTGCCCTCCAAGGAGGTGCTCATGGCCCAGATCGCCGGTGCGATCAATGCCGTGGCCACCAAGGTGGCAGTGGGCATCAACGAAGTTCCCTCCGGTCTCGCCCGGGCGCTCAAGCAGCACGCCGATGGCGAGGGCAAGGCCGCCTGAGGCCTGCTCTGCTGAGCTTTCCGATCCGACTGTTTTCACAGATCTGTTGCTGATTCCCAACCATGTCTGCTACTACCGACCAAATTCTCGAACAGCTGAAGACCCTTTCGCTGCTTGAAGCTTCCGAGCTTGTCAAGCAGATCGAAGAGGCTTTCGGTGTGTCTGCCGCCGCATCCGCTGGTGTGGTGATGGCCGCCGCTCCCGCCGCTGCCGCTGAGGCTGTTGAGGAGAAGACCGAATTCGACGTGATCCTCGACGGGTTCGATGATTCCGCCAAGATCAAGGTGCTGAAGGCCGTGCGCGAGGCCACTGGCCTCGGCCTGGGCGAAGCCAAGGCCCTGGTGGAAGCCGCTCCCAAGGCGGTGAAGGAAGGCATCTCCAAGGCCGATGCCGAGGCCATCAAGAAGGCCATCGAAGAGGTTGGCGGCAAGGTGTCGATCAAGTGATCGCACCGCTGGCCCTTCGGGGTCGGCAACCGCATGCTCTGCAGCCGGCTCCTTCTGGAGCCGGCTTTTTCATGTTTTCCCGCAGGGCTCGTTCTGAACGAGTGGCGGCCTGCCAATAAAAAAGCCCCGCCGAAGGCAGGGCTAAGGGTTTGGAACGGCTTCTGGGAGTCTGTCCTCGTTTCGACCCCGGAAGTGACGTCCCTCACTCCTCACACAAATGAACCTTAAGGGGGTGGATTGTGGGGGTCGAGGGTGGCGGTGCCTCTCTGCTAACTGGCACCCAAGGCTTGGCGCCTCAGTCTCTGAAGGGCACCACCTGCAGTGCGATCACCTGACTCAGGCTGGAGCTGCTCAAGCTGGAGCTGGCGGAAAGGGGCAGGCGCCGGGATGGGCTGTTGCCCCTGTCCCTGCTTCCAACGGTGGCGTTGGCATTGGCGTTGGTGGATCGACCGGAGGCCATCAGCGGCGGAAGTGGTGCAGGAGGTGTGGCCAGCAGGGGGTTGCCGGAGCGGGACCTGGCCAGCAGCAGCGGCAGGGGGGTGCCATTGCTCAGGTAGAGGTGGCTGAGCAGGCGGCCGTCGTAGCTGCGGCGCTCCAGCTCCCAGCCCTCCTCCAGCGCCAGGGGCACCAGGGTGTTGGGGCCAGGCATGGTCGTGGGAATGGGTGCCTGTCCCACCACGATCGGATTGCGGGCCTGCGGGCTGGTGGCCTGGAGCTGCAGCTGGTTGTTGCTGCGCTCCAGTTTCAGCTGCCAGGGGCGATTGAGGTCGTTGCCGGCCACCCTCAGGGAGTAGGCGCCGCTGGAGGAATAGCGGCCGCAGTAGGTCTCGTTGCGCACCCCATCGGCCATGCTCAGCACCGTGCCATCGCGCTGGCTCTGCCAACAGGGGATCTCGGCCTGGCGCTGCTCCAGCAGCACCAGCGTCCAGCGGTTGCCGGCCAGGGGCTGGGCCAGCACGATCACCTGGTTGGCCGGGATCGGCTGGCTCTCGAACAGAGCCCTGGCCTGGGCCAGTGGGATGAGGCCCGCAGCCGTGGCTCCGGTCGCCAGGCTGAGGCCGGCAGCGGCCAGGTATGGTCGGCGCACGAATTGGGCCATGCTGAGCGACAGGCTGGAAAGCCTGGCTTGAGTGGTAACAGCGTTCTCTAGCGAACATTCCGGAGTTGTCGAGTGGGCTCTAAGCCGGTACGGGTTGTGGCTGCGGCCTGCGATGGGGCCTGCAGTGGCAACCCAGGCCCTGGCGGCTGGGGCGCTCTGATTCGCTTCGAGAACGGTGCCGTTCACGAAATGGGCGGCGCTGAGCGCAACACCACCAACAACCGGATGGAGCTCACCGCCGCCCTGGCGGTGCTGGAGGCGATCAGCGAGCTGCCGCGTCATCCCGACCTGGTGGTTCGCACCGACAGTCGCTACCTGATTGACGGCTTCAGCAAGTGGCTGCCGGGCTGGAAGCGCAAGGGCTGGCGCACCGCGGCAGGCGGTGCCGTGCTCAATCGTGATCTCTGGGAGCAGCTGGATGCGGCCCGGCTTGCCGACGTGTCTCTGGTGCACGTGCGCGGCCACAGCGGCGATCCCGACAACGACCGCTGCGATGCCATCGCCGTGGCCTTTTCGCGCGGCCAGCTACCGGAGCTGGCAGCCGGCGAGGTGCTCACGGCTGCAAGGCTGGATGCGGATGTACCACCCGTGCCAACCGCGTTGGACCAGTCGCCGCCTGTGCCGGGCGACCTGGCCCCGGCTGGGCTGCAACAGCTGCTCTCCCGCCTGGAGCTGGCCGACCGGCTGGCGCTCCAGGGCTATGGCCTGAGCCTGGTGGAGCTGGCCCAGCTGGTGGAGCAGCCCCTGCGCCAGTTGGAGCGGCGCAGCGAGCCCTGGATCTGGCGCGATTGGCAGGTGCAGCCGCTGGGAGATGGGCGCTGGCGCCTGCAGCGCAACGCGGGAGGATTGGATGCAGGCAAGGCGGCAGGTCAGGAGTCGGGCTGATGGGCACCAACACGCCGCTGCACGCCGCGCCAACGACACCAGCCCAGACAGGCACCGGCCGCCTGTATCAGCAGCTGGTGGCCCCCCTGCTCGCGCAGGACGAGGGGGCCGATGCGGAGCAGCTCAGCCAGCTCAGCCTGGCGGCCCTGGGCCAGGCGTCGCTGCGCCGGCGCTGGCCGGGGGTCAGCGGGGTGCTGGCGGGGCTGGCCGGCGAGCTGCAGCGGCCCGACCCCCGGCTGGAGCAGACCCTGTTCGGCTGTCGTTTCGCCAACCCGGTGGGGCTGGCGGCAGGCTTCGACAAGAACGGTGTTGCGGCCGGGATCTGGCACTGCTTCGGCTTCGGCTTTGCCGAGCTGGGCACGGTGACGTGGCACGGCCAGCCAGGCAACCCACGGCCACGGCTGTTCCGGCTGGCGGCGGAGCGGGCGGCACTCAACCGCATGGGCTTCAACAATCTCGGCGCCCAGATGGTGCGGCGCGGCCTGGAGAGGCAGCAGCTGCCACCGCCCGGCCAGCGGCCGGCAGTGCTGGGCATCAACCTGGGCAAATCGAAGCTCACCCCCCTGGAGCTGGCGCCAGACGACTACGCCTCCTCCCTGGAGTTGTTGGCGCCGCTCGCCGACTATGCGGTGATCAACGTGAGTTCGCCCAACACGCCGGGCCTGCGTGACCTGCAGGAGGAGAGCCAGCTGCGACGACTGGTGGAACGGCTGCGGCGGCTGTCGGGCTGCCCGCCGCTGCTGGTGAAGATCGCCCCCGATCTCGAAGACGACGCCATCGACGCGATCGCGCGCATGGCCTACGAGGAGGGTCTGGCCGGGGTGATCGCCGTGAACACCAGCCTCAACCGGTTGGGCCTGGAGCAGCGCCGACTGGTTCAGACGGGCCAGACCCTGGCGCAGGAGGCAGGTGGTCTCAGTGGCAGGCCCCTGCGGGGCCGGGCCCTGGAAGTGCTGCGGCGGCTGCGGGCCACTGCCGGCCCGGCGCTGCCGCTGATCGGCGTGGGTGGCATTGATTCGGCCGAGGTGGCCTGGGAGCGGATTGCTGCCGGGGCTTCGCTGCTGCAGCTCTACACCGGCTGGATCTACGACGGACCCGCTCTGGTGCCCCACATCCTGGAGGGACTGGCATCCCAGCTTGACCGCCATGGTCTGTCCCATATCAGTGAAGCGGTGGGTGCGGGGCTGCCCTGGCGCTAGGGGCTCGATACCCTGCAGCCCAGGGCATCAGGTGCCGACTTGGTCGTTGCGCGCTGGCAAGACAACTGGCGGTCGCTGCGTGCCGACCTCTTCCCCGCCACGGTGCTGCTGGCTCTCAGCGACCAGCTGCTGTCAGTGCAGCGATTGCCCGGTCGGTGCGAGAGCCTGCCGGAAGCACTGCTGGTGCCGATTCCCGCAGCCACCTGTCGCGAAGGACGGCCGCTGCAGGTGGAAGCCCTGGGCGATTTCATCGGCGATCTGATTCTGGGAGAGGGCCAGATCACGGCCCACCTGAGCGTGGCCTTGCCAACGACCATCACCCACTGGCGGGTGTTCGATTGCCCCTGGCCGCAGTGGCCCGAGGACCCGGCGGCCGCCCTGCGTGCCCTGGACCCGGATCTGGCGCTGCCCTTCCCGCTGGAGCAGGCCTATCTCGACCTGATGCCTCTGGAAGCCCCAGTACCCCAGGCCCTGGTGGCGGCGATCGAGCGGGATCTGCTCGGCGCCTGGCTGGAGGTGTTTGCGATTGCCGGCGTGCGCGTGGAGCGGATTGTGCCCACCCAGCTGGCGCTGATGGTGGCCTTGCAGGAACGGCTGCTCATGGCCGATCCCGATTCCCTGGTGGCGCTGCTTCATCCTGAAGCCAAAGCCCTGCGGCTGCTGGTGTGGCGGGCTGGAGTGCCGGTGTATGAGCGCCTGCTGGCGGGGGGCTCCGACCAGCAGGTCGCCGAGCTGGAGCGCTGTCTGGCCTTTCTGCATCGGCGCCTGTCCTTGGCCTCCACGGCGGTCAGCCAGCTCTGGCTTGATGGGGCGGTGGAGCCCGAGGATCGAAGTCGCCTGGAGGCCTTGCTGGCCCTGCCGCTGGAGCCGCTGGCGGCTGATGGTTTCGGCAGTCTTGTGCTGCAAGGGCTGGCCCGCCTGGGGGGTCGCCGGTGAGCGCCAGGCTCGATCTGCAACGCCCCATGGATCTGCTGCGTGAGCGCCGCCAGGAGCTGGGGTTGCCCGAGTTTGAGCAGGTGCGGCTCAGCCAGCGCCGCGGCCTGTTCCGGGGCGGT
>JBILDP010000143.1:0-5917 GCA_044352535.1 Prochlorococcaceae cyanobacterium | reverse complement strand
CAGCAATCACATCGGCCACCTCGCGGAAGGCGGCCTGATCGAAGCCACGGGTCGTGCAGGCGGCGGTGCCCAGGCGCAGGCCACTGGTCACGAAAGGCGACTGGGGGTCGAAGGGCACGGTGTTCTTGTTGGCGGTGATGTGCACATCACTCACCAGCAGGTCGGCCACCTTGCCGGTCATGTTGATGCTGCGCAGGTCGAGCAGCACGATGTGATTGTCGGTGCCACCGCTCACCACGGCGATCCCGCGCTCCTGGATCCGGGCGGCCAGGGCCTGGGCGTTGGCCACCACCTGCTGGCTGTAGGCCTTGAAGCTGGGCTGCAGCGCTTCCCCGAAGGCCACCGCCTTGGCGGCGATCACATGCTCCAGCGGGCCGCCCTGGGTGCCGGGGAACACGGCCTTGTCGAACTGCTTGCCGAACTCGGCATCGCGGCAGAGGATCAGGCCGCCACGGGGGCCACGCAGGGTCTTGTGGGTGGTGGTGGTCACCACATCGCAGAGGGGCACCGGGTTGGGGTGCACGCCCGCGGCCACCAGGCCGGCGATATGGGCCATGTCGGCCAGCAGGTAGGCGCCCACCTCATCGGCGATGGCGCGGAAGGCCGCGAAATCGATCGTGCGGGGATAGGCCGAGTAGCCGCACACGATCAGCTTCGGCCTGTGCTCCAGGGCCAGCTGGCGGATCGTGTCGAAGTTGAGCTGCTGGGTCTCGGGGTCGACGCCGTAGTGGACGGCCTTGAACCACTTGCCGCTCACGTTCACCGGCGAGCCGTGGGTGAGGTGGCCTCCATGGCTGAGGTCCATGCCCAGGATCGTGTCGCCGGGCTGCAGCAGCGCCAGGAACACGGCGAAGTTGGCCTGGGCGCCGCTGTGGGGCTGCACGTTGGCCCAGGCCGCCCCGAACAGCTGCTTGGCCCGCTCGATCGCCAGCTCCTCGATCGCGTCCACGTGCTCGCAGCCGCCGTAGTAGCGCTTCGACGGCAGTCCCTCGGCGTACTTGTTGGTGAGCACCGAGCCCTGGGCCTCCATCACGGCGCGGGAGGCGAAGTTTTCGGAGGCGATCAGCTCCAGGTGTGTCTGCTGGCGCTCCAGCTCCTTGCCGATCAGGGCCGCGATAGCGGGATCACCGGCCGCCAGGGTCTGGTTGATCGCGGCGGGATTGGCCATCGGGGCAGCTGCGGTGGTGGGGTCGTGAAGGGAATCGTAAGGAAGGAGCCGCAGCGGACCCGAGTCGGGGGTTCAGCTGCAGGCTGGGCAGGGAGCTCTGCTCCAGCCCCGATACGGGCGATGCCCGCCCCCTAGGAAAGCGTCCCAACAAAAAACCGCCCGCAGCTGCGGACGGTTTTGGGAAGCGCGCCTGGAGAGATTCGAACTCCCGACCCTCTGATCCGTAGTCAGATGCTCTAATCCGCTGAGCTACAAGCGCATGGGCCCATTCTCACCGCACGGAGGGCCCATCCGTCAAATCTCTGCCCCTTCAACCCAGGCTCATCACCCATGCCGATTCGCTGGTACGGCCCCGCCAACCCCGAAGACCCCACCTACCGGCACTTTGAGCGGGTGGTGAATCTCACCCTCCATGGGGCCCTCTACGCGGCCTTCAACAGCGGCCTGTGGGTGGTGCAGGAGCTCCGTCACCCCTGGGCCCATCTCCCTTGGCTGAGCCTGGGCTGGCTGGCGCTGCTGCTGGTGCACGCTGGGGTGGTGATTGCCCTGCGCCCAGCCCGTCAGCCATGAGCATCTCCGCCGGCGACCTCAAGGATCTGGAAGTGGCCCTGGCCGATCGCCTCTACCTGCAGGTGGCCGGCTGGCATCTCTACCTGGGCGATGCCGGCCTGGCCCAGGCCTTGGCGATCGAGTGCGCCGCCCGGCTCGATCAGGGCACAGCTGTGTGCGCCCGGCAGGCCCTGGAGGCGGTCCAGGTGCCGATCGGTGGCGGCGGCACCCGCCTGCCCCTGGCCCGCCTGATCCCGGCTGACCAGCTGCGTGATCTGGAGGAGGTCCTGGAGCCGTTTTGCCGATAGTGTTGCGGACCCTGCCGGCGGGCCGTGCTGCTGATTGAGGTCACCAACGCTCGGGAGGTGATGCGCCAGCGGATCGGCCCCCTCGGCAGCCGGCTGATCGGCAAGGTGGTGGATGCCGAGGCCCAGGTGGAAAAAGTCCTCATCCAGGAACTGGAAAACGCGTTCCGCGAGTTCGGCATCGAGGCCCGCATCCTCTCGGTGGACGGGCCCCAGATGCTGGGCCGATCCCACCTGGAGATCCCTCTGCAGGTGCGCGATGAGCGGCAGGTGCGGCTGCCCTGATCGCGCGCACGATCGCTCAGCCCGAGGCCCTCGGCAGGGGCAGGCGACGACGCACCAGTGCGATCAGCTCCAGGGCCTCCGGAACCCCACTCCAGGCCGCTATCGAGCCGTAGATCAGGATCGCCAGAGCGCTGCTCAGACCGGTCTGCCAGAGCCGGCCCAGCAGACCGGTGGGCCAGGCCACAAGCCCGGCCAGAGCCCAGGCCGCCAGGCCGGCCGCCACGGCGGCCGCCAACAACAGGAGGGTGTCACGGGCCCAGGCACGCAGCGGCAGCTGGCCCAAGCTGCGCCGCAGGGCCAGCAGCAGCCCCAGGCAGGTGATCAGGTTCACGGCCACGGTCGCCAGCACCAGTCCGGCCGCACCGCAGTTGAGGGCTGGCAGCTGCAACCCCCAGGGCGTGGGCCCACCCACAAACAGCCAGCAGAAGATGGCGTTGAGGCCGATGCCGGCCAACGACCAGCGAAACGGGGTGACCCCATCCCCCAGGGCATAGAAGACGCGCACCAGCACGTCGCGAGCGAGGTACGCGGGCATGCCGATGCCATAGGCCATCAGCAGCTGGCCCACCAGATCGGCCGCCTCGGCATTGAACGCCCCGCGCTCATAGATCAGCGCCACGATCGGCACCGCCAGCGCCACCATTAGCGCCCCCAGCGGCAGCATTGAGGCATTGGAGAGCATCAGGCCCTGACGGATGCGGCTCACCAGCTCGGGCCGATCTTCAGGCGCCGTGAGCCGCGCATACACCGGCAGCAGCGGCACCAGCAACACGTTCGAGAGCAGCCCCAGCGGGGTCTGCACCAGCAGGTTGGCGTAGCCGAGCCCTGCGGCCGCCGCCGGCATGCCGGAGGCAAAGAACAGCGATACGAACACGTTGATCTGCAACATGCCCGAGGAGAGGGTGGCCGGGCCCATCACCTTGAGCACCTCACGCACCCCGGGGTCGTGCCAGTCCCACACCAGCCGCAGCTTGTTGAGCCCCTCACGGCTGAGCGCCGGAAGCTGGATCAGCCACTGCAGCACCGCCCCGACCGTGGTGCTGGCAGCCAGCACGATGCCACCGATCACCGCGGTGGAAGGGGAAGTGATGGCACCGCCGAGCTGCCACCAGAGCACCACGATGCCGCCGATCACCGCCACGCTGGAGAGCAGCGGACTCACCGAGGGCAACCAGAACACATCGGCGGCGTTGAGGGCACCGAAACCCAGACCGATCAGTCCGGCGAACAGGGCCATCGGCGCCATCCAGCGCAGCTGCAGCACAGCGATGTCGTGGCGGCTGGCATCCAGCCCCGGACCCAGCAGGGTGATCAACGGGTCAGCGAACAGCACCAGCAGCACGGTGACCCCGATCAGCCCCGTGCCCACGAGGGTGTTGATCGCCGCGAGCACATGGGCACCCTCCTCGCGAGGTCGGCGTGCCAGCACACTCACCATGGCGCTGTGGAACGGGCCGTTGATCCCACCCAGCAGGATCAGCAGAAAGCCCGGCAAAACGTAGGCGTAGTTGTAAGCGTCGTAGGCGGCACCCACGCCGAACGCGGCGGCGATGACCTGCTGGCGCACCAGCCCCGCCACCTTGCTGAGGGCAGTGGCCACCGCCACGATCAGGGCAATCCGGCGCAGGGAAGGAGCCATCGCGGGTGGTGGCGGGCCCGCAATCCGGGCACGGAAAACATTGAGCGGCAGTATGGCGGCCGCCTTCCCTGCCGCCAGAGCGCGCCATGTGTGCTGCCATCTCCACCACCGTGACGGCCTCTCCCCCCTCAGGGACACCCGTGCTGGAAACCGGACCGCTGGTGGAGGGAGTGCTGCTGAAGCGCTACAAGCGCTTCCTGGCCGATGTGGAACTGCTGGAGCCGGGGCCAGGCGGAGTGGCGGCAGGCACGGTGGTGACGGCCCACTGCCCCAACACCGGCCCGATGACCGGGGTGCTGCTACCTGGCGGGCGGGTGCGCCTGCGCCACGACCCCTCACCCAGCCGCAAGCTGGCCTGGACCTGGGAGCAGGCCGAGGTGCCGGGTGCCCATGGTGATCCGATCTGGGTGGGCATCAACACCGCCCTGCCCAACCGGCTGGTGCGGGCCACGATCGAGGCCGGGCTGCTGGAGCCCTGGCTGGGCCCGATCGGCTCGATCCGGGCCGAGGTGCCCTATGGCGAGAACCGTCGCAGCCGCATCGACCTGCTGCTCACCCCTGCCGAGGGGGCTGCCGATCCTCGACCGATCTACCTGGAAGTGAAGAACACCACCTGGACCCGCGGCGAACTGGCCCTGTTCCCCGACACCGTGACCGAGCGCGGCCAGAAGCACCTGCAGGAACTCAGCGCTCTGCTGCCGGTGGCCAGAGCCGTGCTGGTGCCCTGTCTGAGCCGGGGCGATGTGAACCGCTTCGCGCCCGGGGATACAGCCGATGCGCGCTACGGCGAGCTGTTTCGCAGCGCCCTCGCGGCGGGGGTGGAGGTGCTCCCCTGCATCTACGACTTCACCGGAACCAGCGTGAGCTGGCAGGGACTGGCGGCCGTGGAGCCGCGCGATCCGGCCGCAGACTGAGCACGGCCCATAGAGTTTCCGCACCCCGACGCGGCCGCTGTGGATACCCGTGCCTTCAAGCGCTCCCTGCACCACTCGGATCGCTACAACCGTCGCGGCTTCGGCCTGGGCGAGGAAGTGGCCGGCACCCTGCAGACGGCCTATCAGAGCGACCTGATCGGCCAGCTGCGGGCCAATGGCTACACCCTCAGCCAGGGGCGACTCACGGTGCGGCTGGCTGAGGCCTTCGGCTTCTGCTGGGGCGTGGAGCGGGCCGTGGCGATGGCCTACGAGACCCGGCGCCACTACCCCAGCGAGCGGATCTGGATCACCAACGAGATCATCCACAACCCCTCGGTCAACGCCCACCTGCGCGACATGAACGTGCAGTTCATTCCAGTGGATGGCGGCGTGAAGGACTTTTCCGAAGTGGCCAGCGGTGATGTGGTGATCCTGCCGGCCTTCGGCGCCACCGTGCAGGAGATGCAGCTGCTCAACGAGCGGGGCTGCCACATCGTGGACACCACCTGCCCCTGGGTCTCCAAGGTGTGGAACACCGTGGAGAAGCACAAGAAGCACCAGATCACCTCGATCATCCACGGCAAGGTGAAGCACGAGGAAACGCTGGCCACCAGCTCCTTTGCCGGCACCTATCTCGTGGTGCTCGATCTGGCTGAGGCCCAGCTGGTGTGCGACTACATCCTCGGCAAGGGTGATCGCAACGCCTTTATGGCCCGCTTCGCCAAGGCCTGCTCGCCTGGCTTTGACCCCGACCGTGACCTGAGCCGGGTGGGGGTGGCCAACCAGACCACGATGCTCAAGAGCGAAACCGAAGAGATCGGCCGCCTGTTTGAGCGCACGATGCTCCAGCGCTTCGGGCCCGCGCAGCTCCATGAGCACTTCGTGGCCTTCAACACCATCTGTGATGCCACCCAGGAGCGGCAGGATGCCATGTTTGCCCTGGTGGACGAACCTCTCGATCTGATGGTGGTGATCGGGGGTTACAACTCCTCCAACACCACCCACCTGCAGGAGATCGCCGTGAGCCGCGGCATCCGCTCCTTCCACATCGACACGC
>JBILDP010000018.1:0-19309 GCA_044352535.1 Prochlorococcaceae cyanobacterium | reverse complement strand
GTCGATCGTGGTGAAGACACCGCTGTCGGTCTACAAGACCGTGCCCGGCTGCCAGCAGCTGCGGCCCGACCAGGCCAGCCCGATCGCCAACTTCTTCCTGGCCGGTTGCTACACGATGCAGCGCTATCTGGCTTCGATGGAGGGGGCGGTGCTCAGTGGTAAGCAGTGTGCTCAGTCGATCGCCGCTTCGCCCCTTGCTTCAGGCGCCGGCACTGCTGCGCCGCAGCCGGCAGTGGCGGCCTGAGTCGGCTGGTGCCCGCGCCATTCGCCAGCACTGCCCTCCCCAGCCTGGAGCAGGCCTACGAGGATTGCCGGCGGGAAACCGCTGAGTGGGCCAAGACCTTCTACCTGGGCACCTTGCTCATGCCGCCGGCCAAGCGCCGGGCCATCTGGGCCATCTACGTGTGGTGCCGCCGCACCGATGAGCTGATGGACAGCCCAGAGGCCCAGGCGCGCCCCGTGGCTGAGCTGGCCGAGCGGCTCGACCACTGGGAGCAGCGGACCCGGGGCCTGTTCGCCGGTGATGTGCGCGATGGCCTGGATCTGGTGATGCGCGACACCCTGGAGCGCTATCCCCAGCCGATCCAGCCCTATCTCGACATGATCGAGGGCATGCGCATGGATCTGCAGAAGCAGCGCTATGCCAACTTCGCCGAGTTGGAGCTCTACTGCTACCGCGTGGCCGGCACCGTGGGTCTGATGACCCAGGAGGTGATGGGGGTGGACGCCGCCTACACCAGCGCCCCCTGGAGTGAGCGTCCCGACACCAGCGAGGCAGCTGTGGCGCTCGGCATCGCCAACCAACTCACCAACATCCTGCGCGATGTGGGCGAAGACCGCGGGCGGGGGCGGATCTATCTCCCCCTCGATGAACTGGCCCGCTTCGGCTATTCGGAAGCTCAGCTGATGGATGGTGTGGTGAATGACAACTGGCGGGCGCTGATGCGTTTTCAGCTGGAGCGGGCCCGGGATTGGTTCGCTCGCTCGGAGTCTGGCGTGCGGTGGCTTGCTCCCGATGCCCGCTGGCCGGTGTGGGCATCGCTGCGTCTGTATCGCGGCATCCTCGATGTGATCGAGCAGCACGGCTACGACGTGTTCAACCACCGTGCCTACGTGCCGCGGGCCGGCAAGCTCCTGGATCTTCCCTTCTCCTTCCTGGTGGCTCAGGCCCGCTGAGCCCGGCTTGAAGCATCAGGGCTGGGGGCATCGAGCAACCAGCGCAGCAGGATCGGGTTCACCAGCTCCGGGGCCTCATCGTGGGGGCAGTGGCCCAGGCCAGGCAGCACCACCAGCTCGCGAATGCAGCTGAACTGCGCTGCCCAGCGCCGGGCCTCGGCCGGATCCTCCCAGGGGTCCGCCTCGCCCCAGATCATTCGCACCGGCACCGCGGGCTCGTTCTGGCTGAGCAGCTCCAGCAGCTGGGGGGCCAGGTGGTCATTGAACAGATTGACGAATCCCCGGAAGCTCTCGCTGGCGCCTGGGCTGGTGCTGGGCCGGTACAGCAGCTCCACCAGCTCGTCGTCCACGTGGGCGCCGCTGGGGTAGGCCTGGGCCAGCACCTGCCGGATGAAGGCGGGACGTGCCAGCAGGCGAAACAGGGGCTCGATCACGGCGCGCTGGCGCACCAGGGCCTTGAGCAGGGGGCGGCTGCTGCGTTCCCACCAGGGGAGATCGGCCGCCCGCTTGTCGTCGAGGGTGCGCTGGGCGCAGTCGATCAGCACCACCTGCGCGAGGGCAATGCCGCGCTGCCGCAACAGGCAGGCAGCCCTGAGCGCCACCATGCCGCCGATCGAATTGCCGATCAGCTGCAGAGATCCCTGCGGCGGCATGGTGGCGCTCAGGGCCTCAAGGGAATCCACCACCTGCTCGGCCCAGAGGTCGAAGCAGTAGCGCACCGCACCGGGTTTCTCTGGCTCATCGGCCAGGCGTGAGCGTGGTTTGTCGCTGGCACCGAATCCCAGCAGATCAACCGCCAGCACCCGAGCCTGCTCAGAGAGGGCAGGCAGGGTGTGGCGCCAGTGCTCTGAGGAGGCTCCGAAACCGTGGATCAGCACCACGGTGGCGGCGGAGTCAGCGGGGCCCGCCTCAAGTGAACGGATCGAGTGTCCGCGCCACAGCCAGGTTCTCTCCCGGGGCGCTGTCAGTGAACCCGTCAAGAGAGCGTTGGTTCAGGGCAGGCGAGTCTGACAGCGGCTGCTCAGACGGCGGTCTTCTGGTTGTCCAGCAATTGCTTGAGCTTGGCCAGTTCGCCGGCCCAGCGGGGATCAGGAGACTCGCTATCCACGCTGTCGGAATGCACCACCTTGTTCACCGCCTTGCGGAGTGGGGTGGGGGAGCCGCCGGGACCGCGGCGGTCATTGCCACCTGGACCGCGACGCTCGTCGCGGCGCTCGGAGATTTCGATGCGCAGGCTGTTGCCGCCGAATTCCCTGCCATTGAGCTGCTCGATCACCGTCTCGGCCAGCTTCTGGTCGTCCACGTTCGCGAAGCCGAAACCGCGGCAGGCGCCAGTTTCGCGGTCGTTCACGGCCTTGAAGCGCACCCCTTCACCAACGCTGCTGAACAGAGCTTCAAGCTCCTTGGCATCGAAGGTCTGCGGCAGGTTGCCGACGTAGAGACGAATGCTCATGGAAGGGGAAGGAAAGAAAACTTCAGCAGGGCGAGGAAGGAACCCTCTGCAGAACAGGACTGGAGGAAACGAGCCTCTGATTCACGCCTTTGCACTAAGAAGTTAATCACGGCGCTCATCCAGCCACTGCCGCGCGGCGACCACCGCGGCCTCGCGGCCGCAGGCGAGTCTGCCGAAGGCGCGTTCCTGGCAGAGGTGCTGCAACAGCTGCCCCAGCTGGGGACCGGGGGGCAGGCCCAGGGACTGCTGCAGCTGGTTGCCATTGAGGGGCGGTTGCGGGTGAAAGAGGGGGTCGGCGGGATCCCGCCAGCGCTGCATGGCTCGCCGTGCCGGTGCCGCTGGCACAGCGAGCAGCAGGGCTGGCAGGTCGCCTTCCAGCTCCCGCTGTAGGCGCAGCCGCTCACCCTCGCCCAGGGCATCGAGTGGGCTGGCAAGTGGGTTGGCATTCGCCACCTGGCGCTCCAGGGTGCTGGCCCAGTGCCGCAGCCGCTGGCATTGCTGCTGCAGCTTGCGGCTGGCATTCAGGCCGGCGAGGGCCGGGCCATCCAGCAGCGCCGCCAGCCTGGCCAGCCGGAGGGCGGAGGCTGTCTCGTGGGAATCCAGCTCACGCTCGATCGCAGCCGCAGTGCCCAGTGCCGCCAGCGGCAGGCCGGGGTGGATCTCGGCCCCCCACGGTGACAGCAAACCTGCAGCCCAGGCCTGCTGCAGGCCCAGTTCGCCGCTGGGCAGGCAAGCCAGTTTGTCGAGTTCGGCCAGCACCCGCTCGCCTGCCACGTCGCCCAGGTGGGCTGCATGGAGGTGGATCCAGCGATGGGTGGTGGCCTCCAGCTCCAGGCCCAGCTCGCAGCTCAGTCGCACCCCACGCAGCAGCCGCAGTGGGTCAGACAGCAGGTTGGCCTCGCTCACCGCCACCAGCTGGCCGCGGGCCAGGTCGGCCAGGCCGCCGGTGGGATCCAGCGGATCTGTGCCCGGGGCCAGGGGCAGGGCAATGGCGTTGGCGCTGTAATCGCGGCGGCGCAGATCGCTCGCCAGATCCGGGCCTTCCTGGCACGCCAGGTCGATCGTCCAGCGGCGCAGCACCAGTCGGGCGATGTCGCGCTCGGCATCGAGCACCACGGCGGTACCGCCCAGCTGCCGGGCCAGCCGACGGCAGAGATCAATGGCGCCGACTGGCACCACGAAATCCAGGTCGGGCCTGGCCGTCAGGCTGCCCAGCAGGGCATCGCGCACCGCCCCACCCACCAGGGCCGTGCCGGCGGGCAGAGAGTCGACCGGCACCGGCCAGCCTTCAGGCGCCAACCTGCGCCGCAGCTGTTCACCCAGATCGCCAGGGGTGGTGGCGGCGGCCGTCACAATGGGCTCCTGGCGAGGCCTCGGCGGCATGTGCATCTGCGTGGATTGCCACTGGGTCGACCGCTGCAAGGCCTACCACGCTGTGGAGCGCCAGCACGGTGTGCCTCACCTGTGCGACTGTCCCAGCTTTGAACCCGAGCAGCCCAGCATCCACGTGCAGGTGATGGATCTGCCCGGTGGGAGCGTGGGAGTGGAATGGGACGTGCGCGCCTGCGCCAGTTTCCAGGCCGAGCCCGGCCGCTGGCGTCGCCTCTGCCCTGGCTTGCCGGTGCCCTCATGAGTTGGCTGCTCGCCCTGCACAGCTCCTCGCAGGTGCTCGGAGTGGGGGTGCGGCCGCTGGCGCCGGACGGTGCCGGCGATCAGCACATCGCCGCCTTCCCGCTCGGTCGCGCCCTCGCCAACGACCTGTTGACCTGTGTGGAGGAGCTGCTGCCGCCTGAGCAATGGTCCCGGCTCAGTCGCCTGGCGGTGGCCACCGGACCCGGTGGCTTCACCGGCACGCGGCTCACCGTGGTGCTGGCCCGCACCCTGGCACAGCAGTTGCAGGTGCCCCTGGATGGCTTCAGCAGCTTTCTGCTGGTGGCGCGGCGACTGGAGCTCACCCAGCCCACCTGGCTCACCCAGGAGCTACCCCGAAGAGGCGTGGTGGCCGGGCTCTACGGTCCCGATTCCGCGGCCCTTGGTGGCATGGCTGAGTTGCAGGCCCCCCGGTTGGTTGCTTCCCTGGAGGCGCTGGCCGCGGTGCCCGGCTTCCCCAGCCGGCCCGTCGAGGTGGTGCAGCCGGCCGACGTGGCGCAGTTGCTCGATCTCAGCGCGGCGGCCGCTGCCCGCGGCCTGGAGGCGCCCTGGCAGAGCGTGTTGCCCCTCTACCCCACCTCGCCCGTGGACGCCGCTGGGGAGGCTGCGTGATGGCCCGTGCACCCCAGCTGCCGCAAGGCTCGCGGGTGCCAGGACGCCGCAACCCGACCCGCTCGCCGGCAAAACGACCCGGTGTGCCGGCGCGCCGCTCCATATCTGTCCCTGGGCGCCGCGGTCGCAGGGGTTCGGGAAGGCGTTTCGTGCTGCCGGGATTGCTGGGTCTGGCCTTGCTGTGGCTCTCGCGCGGCTGGTGGTGGCCGGCGCCGCCACCGCCCCAGCTGATCCTGGTGCTGGGTGGCGATGTGGCGCGGGAGCAGCGTGCCGCCGAACTGGCGGAGCGCCGGGGGTTGCCGGTGGTGGTGAGCGGCGGGAGCAACCCTGAGTACGCCCACTGGCTGTTTGAGCAGCGTCAGGGACTGCCCCCGGGGCAGGTGCAGCTCGATTACCGCGCCCGCGACACCCTTTCCAACTTCACCTCCCTGGTGGACGATCTGCGCCGGGCCCGCATCCGCCATGCCCTGTTGGTGACCAGCAGCGACCACATGGACCGGGCTCTGCTGGTTGGGCGGATCGTGGCGGGCAGCCGCGGCATTGCGCTCACGCCGGTGCCGGTGGCCTGCGGCGACCAGTGCCTGCCGGAGGGGCGCCGCAAGGTGTGGGGAGACGGCCTGAGGGCGGGGTTGTGGGTGCTCAGCGGCCGCGATCTCAAGGGCTGGGCGGCAGAGCACCTGCCTGGCTGGCTGGCGCCAGCTGGCGGCCCTGAATCAGACCTTGATCAAGCAGGGCATTGATCTGAAGCTGGACGGCCTGGGTGGCGGCATCGAGGTCGGCGCGGCGGCGGGATGCCGGCGGTGGGATCGGGGTGCCGATGCGGATGTGCACGGGTACCAGCCGTATCCCCGTACCACCGGGACCGAGGGCCCGGTGGCTGTTGATGATCGCCACCGGCAGGAGCGGCACGCCGGCGCGGGCCGCCAGCAGGGCGGCCCCAGCCTGGGGGTGGTTCACCCGGCCATCGCTCTGGCGGGTACCGTCGATGAACACGCCGGTGGCCCAGCCTTCTTCGAGCCGGTCGGTGGCGGTGCGGATGGCCTCGCGGTCGCTGGCACCGCGGGCCACGGGGTAGGCGCCGCAGGCCCGGATGATCGGCCCCAACAAGGGCACCTTGAACAGCTCCGCTTTGGCCATGAAGGCCACCGGCCGACCCAGGGCGTGGCCGAGCAGGGGGGGATCGAGGTGGGAGCCGTGATTGGCCACGACCACCAGCGCCCCCTCCATGGGCACGTTGGCGTTGCCGGCGGTGCGGCCTCGGAACAGCAGTCGGAACACCGGAAACACCAGCAGATAGCTGATCAGCCGGTAGGTGAGGCTGGGGCGCGGGGTGCGCAACAGGGCCGGGGGTTCGGCGCGCCGCCGCCGCCGCCACACTCGCTTCACCGCATTCACCGGCCGGCTGCCAGGCCGCAGACCTGAACCGCTCATAGCCCCAGATCGGCGGTGGTGGCGATCTGGGCTGTGGTGATCCCCGCGCAGCTGCGCTTGATCAGGCCACTGAGCACGTTCCCGGGACCAACTTCCACCGCGGTGTCCACGTCGGCGCTGCTGAAGACGTCCATGGTTTCGCGCCAGCGCACGCCGGAAGTCATCTGGTTGCGCAGACGCTCTTTGAGGGCTGCTCCGCTGATTTCCGGGGTGGGATCGGTGTTGCTCAGCACTGGGATCGCAGCGTCGGCGAAGGGCACCGCCTCCAGCTCGGCGGCGAAGGCAGCTGCGGCCTCCTCCATGAAGGGGGAGTGGAAGGCGCCGCTCACGGCCAGGGGAATGGCCCGCTTGCAGCTGAGCTTTCTGCTCACCTCTCCTACAGCCTCAGGGGTGCCCGAGAGCACCACCTGGGCGCTGCTGTTGTCGTTGGCGATCACTACCCCGTGGGTGGCGGCCACCAGCGCCTCCAGCTCACCGCGGTCGAAGCCCATCACGGCGGTCATGGCACCGCCGCCGGCGCTTGCCATCAGTTCGCTGCGCAGCTTCATCAGTCGCAGGCCGGTGCCCGCGTCGAAGACGCCTGCTGCGTAGAGCGCCACCAGCTCGCCGAGGCTGTGGCCCGCCAACAGATCGGCCTGGCGTCCCTGGCTCTTGAGCACATCGGCCAGCAGGCTTTCCACCACGAACAGGGCGGGCTGGGTGTTGCGGGTGTCGTTGAGATCGTTCAGGTCGCCTTCGGCGCTGCCGGCGCAGATCGCCAGCAGGTCGCGGCCCAGCAGCTCCGAGGCCTGGGTGAAGCGCTCATGGGCCCCTGGCAGCGCCAGCACCGCTTCCGCCATTCCCACTTTCTGGGAACCCTGGCCAGGAAACACCCAGGCAATCGCCATGCCGCGCCGCTCATCGATCGGGTGGAGATTAGGCCGCGCTGCACTTGTGACCGGCGATCGCCGCCGGCCGGCTCAGCTCTGTGGCCCGCTCCAGCGCAGAACGGCAGCCCCCCAGCTCAGGCCGGCTCCGAATCCGCTGCTGGCGAGCAGGTGGCCGGCCTGCACCCGCCCATCCTTCACGGCCTCATCGAGCATCAGGGGAATGGTGGCCGCGGAGGTGTTGCCGTAGTGCGCCAGGTTGCTGAGCACCCGCTCGTGGGGCATGGCGAAGCGGTCGGCCACCGCATCGAGGATGCGCTGGTTGGCCTGATGGAGCAGCAGCCAATCGAGCTCTGCCGGCCCCGTGTTGCTGGCCTCCAGCACCTCGGCCAGCACCTGGGGCACCTCCCGCACGGCGAACTTGTACACCTCCTGGCCGTTCATGAAGATCGGCGCGAAGCCGCCCTTCTGGGCCGTCACATCAGTGAGCAGAGACTGGCGGGCATCGGTCTGGGCCAGGGTGAGGCAGGCGTTTCGACTGCCATCGGAGCGCATCCGGAAGCCCAGCAGACCGCTCTCACTCGCCGGGCAGGCCTCAACGGCGACGGCGGCTGCCCCGTCGCCGAACAGGACGCAGGTGCGGCGGTCATCCCAGTCGACCCAGCGGCTGAGTTGGTCGGCCCCGATCACCACGGCCCGGCGGATGGCGCCGCTCTGGATGTATTGGGCGGCAGTGATCAGGGCAAACAGGAAGCCGCTGCAGGCGGCGGTGAGGTCGAAGGCCACGGCGCTGCTGGCGCCCAGGGCACCCTGCACCCGCGGTGCGGTGCCGAACAGGTCGTCTGGACTGGAGGTGGCCAGCAGGATCAGATCGAGATCGGCGGCGCGCCAGCCGGCGTGATCGAGAGCCGCCTGGGCGGCACGGGTGGCAAGCTCGGTGAGCGGTTCAGCAGCACCAGCCACGCGCCTGGCTCCGATTCCGGTGCGGCTGCGGATCCAGTCGTCGGAGGTGTCCACCCGCTGGCTCAGCTGGCTGTTGCTGATGCTGATGGCCGGCACGGCGCTGCCCGATCCCACCAGCGCGATGCCATAGCTGGTGCCTGCACCCGTGGCCTGTGCTGCGTTTGCCGTTGCCCCGAACGTGCTCACCTGGCCCAGCACCACCGGGATCTGCCCGCAAGTGGACTTCAGTCAACCACAGGCAATGGTGCTGGCCTGTTCGCTCAGGGCGTGGAGGTTGTCCATCACCCGGTGGTTGGCGGCTGAGTGGGCCAGGCGCAGGGCGCTCAGCACCGAGAGAGCCCGGCTGCTGCCGTGGCCGATCACGCACACCCCATCCACGCCGAGCAGCAGGGCGCCGCCGTGCTCGGCATGGTCGAGACGTTTCTTGATCCGGCGCAGGTTGTTGATCAGGAAGGCGGAGCCCACCTTGCCGCGGCGGCCGCGGGGCAGCTCCTCCTTGATCACGTCGAGCAGCACGCTGCCCACGCTCTCCAGAAACTTGAGCAGCACGTTGCCGGTGAAGCCATCACACACCACCACGTCGAAGTCGCCCGAGAGGATGTCGCGGCCCTCGCAGTTGCCGGCGAAGGTGAAGCGGGATTCGCCGGCGAGCAGCGGGTGGGTGCGCAGACAGAGGTCGTTGCCCTTGCACTCCTCTTCGCCGATGTTCACCAGGCCGATGCGCGGACCGGCCACCTGCAGCACATCGCGGCTGTAGATGCTGCCCACCAGAGCCCACTGGTGCAGCCACTCCGGCTTGCAGTCCATGTTGGCGCCCACATCCAGCACCAGCACCTGCTGCTCCGGATCCCGGGTGGGGAAGAGGGCCCCGATCGCCGGCCGGTCGATGCCCTTGAGCCGCCCCAGCCGGAAGATCGCCGAGGCCATCACCGCGCCCGAGTTGCCGGCTGAATACACGGCGGTGGCCTGGCCCTGCTTCACCAGGTCCATGGCCAGATTGATGCTGGCGTCGCGCTTCTTGCGCACCACGGTGGCTTCCTCATTCATGCCTACCGAGGGGCCGCTGGGCACCAGTTGGATCAGGCCCCGTGCCACCGCCTCATCCAACTGCTCCTGCAGGCCCATCTCCGCCACAGCGGCATCCAGCCGCTCGGTTTCGGCCACGAACCGCACCCGCAGGGGCAGCCGCTCCACCGCCTGCAGGCAGCCCTCCAGGATCGGGCCGGGGGCGTGGTCGCCGCCCATGCCATCCACCGCCACCCAGAGCCTGTCCGCGTCGTTGATGGGTTTGTCTTCATCCGGCCCGCCCAGGCCGCGCTGCAGACGCCTCAGAGGATCAAAAACCAGTGGTTGCAGCACCGTGTTGGCCGCCGAGGTGGCGGCACCTGCCACCGATCCGGCCATCGAGCCCGCCCCTGAGACGGCAGCACCGGCAACGGACCCTGCCGTGCTGGCGGCGGAGGTGGCCGTGTCCACCAGGCTGGTGACGGCCGCGTTGCGGCGATACCAGATCACCAACCGCCGGATCGTGCGGTTGGGCTTGCTGCGCTTGTCAGGCTCCTTCGGAGGCAACGGCGTCAACGATGCGTTGGAACAGATAGCCAGTGCCACGAGCCGTGAGGATCAGCTCGGGGTTGGCCGGGTCGTCCTCCAGTTTGGATCGCAGACGGGAGATATGGACATCCACCACCCGCGTGTCGACGTGGCGCTCGGGGGTGTAGCCCCAGACCTCCTTGAGAATCTCGCCGCGGCTGAAGGGCTCGCCGCTGCGGCTCACCAGCAGCTCAAGCAGGCTGAACTCCATCCCCGTGAGCCGGATGCGCTCATTCCCTCGGTACACCTGGCGCTTGTTGGTGTCGATGCGCAGGTCGCCCACCGTGATCACGCCGGAATTGGGGATGCCGGCCACGGCTTCCTTCTCCACCCGTCGCAGCACGCAGCGGATGCGGGCCTCCAGCTCCTTGGGGCTGAAGGGTTTCACCACGTAGTCGTCGGCGCCCAGCTCAAGGCCGGTGATGCGGTCAGCCACATCCCCGAGAGCTGTGAGCATCACGATCGGCACGTCCGATTCCTTGCGCAGCTCCTGGCAGACGCCGTAGCCATCGAGCTTGGGCATCATCACGTCGAGCACCACCAGGTCGGGGTGGTGCTCGCGGAACAGCTCCAGGGCTTCCTCGCCATCGCTGGCGGTGAGCACCTGGTAGCCGATCATCGACAGGCGGGTTTCGAGGATCCGGCGGATGCTCGCCTCGTCGTCCACGACAAGGATGGTTTCTTTTGCGGTGGCTGGAGCCGTCATCGAGGCGGCCTGGCGTTACAACGGATCCGCTCTACTGAAAAGGCCTGAGGGGCGGTTCGTTCATTCAACGACGCCTTTCTTCACAGTGCCGCCCCCGCTGCGTCGCTCCCCATCGCCTCCCTGCTGTGGCAAAAGCCGCGTCTACCTACTGCTGTACCGAGTGCGGCGCCCAGACCCGCCAGTTCTTCGGGCGTTGCAGCAGCTGCGGTAGCTGGAACTCCCTGGTGGAGCAGGCGGCGCCGGCCGTCACCGACAACCGTCGTCGCCGGCCTGTGGCCGCCGACCAGGGCGGGGTCGCGATGGCACCGCAGCCGCGACGCTCTGAGTCGATCCAGGCGGTGGGCGAACGGCCACTGCAGCGGCTGGCGAGCGGCTACGCCGAATTCGACCGGGTGCTGGGGGGCGGACTGGTGCCCGGCTCACTGGTGCTCCTGGGCGGAGATCCCGGCATCGGCAAGAGCACTCTGTTGCTGCAGAGCGCCCGCGCCATGGCCGGCCGGGCATCGGTGCTCTACGTGAGCGCCGAGGAATCGGCCCAGCAGGTGAAGTTGCGCTGGCGGCGCCTGGCCCGCATGGAGGAGGTTGTTGAGGTGGGCCTGGAGCCGGGCCCTGGCGGTGAGCCCGCGGTGCCGTCTGGCGCCGGTGACTTCCAGCTGCTGGCCGAAACCGACCTGGAACTGGTGCTGCAGGAGCTGGAGGCCCTGCGGCCGGCGGTGGCGATCATCGACAGCATCCAGGCCCTGCACGACGGCGAGCTGGCCAGCGCGCCGGGCTCGGTGGCCCAGGTGCGCGAGTGCGCCGCTGCCCTGGCCCGCATCGCCAAGCGCCAGGACACGGCCCTGCTGCTGGTGGGCCACGTGACCAAGGAGGGCTCACTTGCAGGCCCCAAGGTGCTCGAGCACCTGGTGGATGCAGTGCTCACCTTCGAGGGCGATCGCTTCGCCAGCCATCGGCTGCTTCGGGCCGTGAAGAACCGCTTCGGTGCCACCCACGAGCTGGGGGTGTTTGAGATGCGGGATCGGGGCCTGGCGGAGGTGAGCAACCCCAGCGAGCTGTTCCTGGGCGGTAGCGAGCCGAGCAGCGGCACCGCCACGATCGTGGCCTGCGAGGGCACCCGGCCCCTGGTGGTTGAGCTGCAGGCCCTGGTGAGCACCACCAGCTACGCCAGCCCACGCCGCAGCGCCACCGGCATCGCCGTGAACCGCCTGCACCAGATCCTGGCGGTGCTGGAAAAACACCTGGGCCTGCCCCTGTCGCGCTTCGACTGCTACCTGGCGGTGGCCGGCGGCCTGGAGGTGGAGGAGCCGGCGGCGGATCTGGGCGTCGCCGCGGCGGTGGTGGCCAGCTATCGCGACCTCACCCTGCCGCCCGGCACGGTGCTGGTGGGTGAGCTGGGTCTGGGCGGCCAGCTGCGGCCCGTGGGTCAGCTGGAGCTGCGGCTGCAGGAGGCCGCCCGGCTGGGCTTCACCCGGGCTGTGGTGCCCAAGGGCTCCGGGCTGGCCAAGGCAGCGGCTGGCCTGGGGCTGGAGCTGCTGGAGGCCGGCACCGTGGCTGCCGCCCTAGTCGCGGCCCTGGGGGTGAACCCGGCCGACGATCGGGCCTGAAGACCTCAGAAGTACACGTCGGCGCTGCCGCGGCCGCTGGTCTTGAGCCAGTTCAGGGCTTCGATGTAGTTGTTGGGGGCCAGGCGGATCGCCTTGCTCCAGAAGTCGGCGGCCTGGTCGTATTGGCGATCGGCTTCATCGGCATCGCCCTGCTCCTCGGCGATCGAGCCCAGGTGGTGGTGAATCACCGCCATATTGTTGAGCGCCTGGGGCATCTTGCTGTTGAGCTCCAGGGCCTGGCCGTAGAAATCGAGTGCCTTGGCGTGCTCGCCGTTGGAGGCGAACACCAGGGCCATGTTGTAGAGAATGAAGGCCTTGTCATTGGGGTCGTCCTCGAGTCTGAGGGCTTCCTCGTAGTTCTCCAGGGCCTCGGCATATTCACCGTCGGCCTGGGCGCTCATGCCGTCGCGGTAATAGGCGAAGGCCTCCTTGGCGCGACGGTTGGTGGGCAGCACCTTGAGGATCAGGTCGGCCATCACCGTGAAGCTCTTGTCGATGAAGTTGTCGTTGCGTTGGGAGCGGGGCACCGGCGGCTGGCGAGGGAACGAACACTTGCGTGGCGCCCATCCTGACGGATCTGCCTAGCGTGAGCGCCATGGCTGTTGTCCCCACGCCAGAGCCCCGGCGGCAGCAGGTTCTGCCGCCCGAGCCCCTGTTGCTGGACATCGAGGGGATGAAGTGCGGTGGTTGTGTGCGGGCCGTGGAGCAGCGTCTGCTGGAGCAGCCGGGCGTTCGCCAGGCCAGCGTGAACCTCCTCACCCGCACCGCCTGGGTGGAACTCGATCCGGCCCTGGCCGCGCAGCCGCCGGAGCAGCGCAGTGCGCCCCTGCAGGAAGCCCTGGCGGCGCTGGGATTCCAGGCCCGGCCACGCAGCGCCGAATCGCCCCTGCTCAGCCGCCGCGAGCGCTTGCAGCAGCGCAGCTGGTGGCAGCAGTGGCGCCAGCTGGTGGTGGCCCTGCTGCTGCTGCTGCTCTCCAGCCTGGGGCACTTCGGCCTGGTGGCGCCCACGCTCTGGCGCGGCCCGGGAGAGCTGGTGTTCACGGCCGAGTGGTTTCACGCCCTGGTGGCCACGGCGGCGTTGCTGGGCCCGGGCCGCGGCATCCTCTGGCGCGGCACCCGTGGCGCCCTGGTCGGCGTGCCCAGCATGGACACCCTGGTGGGCCTGGGGGTGGTGAGCGCCTATCTGGCCAGCCTGGTGGGGTTGCTCTGGCCGGCGAGCGGCTGGCCCTGTTTCTTCAACGAGCCGGTGATGCTGCTCGGCTTTGTGTTGCTGGGCCGTTTTCTTGAGGAGCGGGCCCGCTTCCGCACTGGCCGGGCCCTCGAGCAGCTGGCCGAGCTCCAGCCCGACACCGCCCTGCTGGTGATGGGGGAGGGGCCGCCGCGCCAGGTGCGGGTGGGCGGGCTGAGGCCCGGCGATCGCCTGCAGCTGCTGCCCGGTGATCGGGTGCCGGTCGACGGTCTGGTGCTGGAAGGGGCGTCGGCGGTGGATGTGTCAGGGCTCACCGGTGAACCGCTGCCCTTGCAGGCCGCCCCTGGCACGGAGCTGGCCGCCGGCAGCCTCAATCTGCAGGCGCCCCTGGTGATGGAGGTGCAACGCAGCGGGGCCGAGAGCGCCGTGGCGCGGATCATCCATCTGGTGGAGCAGGCCCAGGCCCGCAAGGCACCGATCCAGGGCCTCACCGACCGGGTGGCCGGTCGCTTCACGCTGGTGGTGCTGGCCCTGGCCGCAGCCACTTTTGTGTTCTGGTGGCGTTGGGGCAGCCAGCTCTGGCCCCAGGTGCTGCAGCAGGCCCACCATGGCGGCGCCCATGGGGCCGGTCATGCCGGCCATGGCGTGCTCGGCGCCGCAGCCGAGACGCCGCTGAGCCTGGCCCTGCAGCTGGCCATCGCCGTGCTGGTGGTGGCCTGTCCCTGTGCCCTCGGCCTGGCGACCCCCACCGCGCTCACGGTGGGCTCCGGCCTGGCCGCCCGAGCCGGCCTGCTGTTTCGCGGCGGCGATGCGATCGAGATGGCCGCCCGCCTGCACACCGTGCTCTTCGACAAGACCGGCACCCTCACCCGTGGGCGGCCGCTGGTGGAGGCGCTGGAGCCGGCGGCCGGCCTCACGTCTGACGAGCTGGTGCAGGTGGCCGCCAGCCTGGAAGCCAGCAGCCGCCACCCCCTGGCCTATGCCCTGCTGCAGGAGGCCCAGCGGCGTGAGCTGCCCTTGCTGGTGTTGGAGCGGGTTGAGGCGTCCAGCGGTGATGGGGTGACTGGCGTGATCGCTGGTGAGCCGGTTCGTGTGGGCCGCCTGGGCTGGGTGGTGGATCAGGCGGAGCCGGTGTGGCAGCAGCGCCAGCAGGCCCTGGAGGCCGGCGGCGCCTCGGTGCTGGCGGTGGCCCGTGCCGGCAGCTTGCTGGGCCTGGTGGCGGTGCAGGACGCGCCCCGCCCTGATGCGCTGGCGCTGCTGGCGACCCTGAGGAGCCTGGGCGTGCGGCTGGGCCTGCTCAGCGGCGATCGCCGCCAGCCGGTGCAGCAGCTGGGGGTCGCCCTGGGTCTCCATCCGGAGGAACTGGCCTGGGAGCTACGCCCCGAACAGAAGTTGGCGCGGATCGTGGCCGCCCGCTGCGGCGGGCCCGTGGCGATGGTGGGCGATGGCATCAACGACGCCCCGGCCCTGGCGGCCGCTGATCTGGGCATCGCCGTGGGTACCGGTACCCAGATCGCCCAGGACAGTGCCGATCTGGTGGTGATGGGCGACCGGCTGGAGGGCATCGCCCTGGCCCTGCGCCTGGCCAACAACACCATGGCCAAGGTGCGCCAGAACCTGATCTGGGCCTTCGGCTACAACCTGATCGTGCTGCCGATCGCCGCCGGGGTGCTCTTGCCTGGATTCGGAGTGTTGCTCACCCCGCCGCTGGCGGCCCTGCTGATGGCCCTGAGCTCGATCACTGTTGTGTTCAATGCCCTGCTGCTGCGCCATGGCTGAGGCTCAGTTCCGGCGGGGTGGGTTCGTGGTGCTCGAGGGCATCGACGGCTGCGGCAAGAGCACCCAGCTGCAGAGGCTGGCGGCCTGGCTGCCGGCCAGCGGCCTGCTGGCGCCGAGTGCCCAGGTGGTGCTCACCCGCGAGCCCGGGGGGACGCCTCTTGGCCAGGCCCTGCGGCAGTTGTTGCTGCATCCCCCCGCCGGGGTCGCGCCCCTCACGACCGCCGAGCTGCTGCTCTATGCCGCCGACCGGGCCCAGCACGTGGAGCAGCTGATCCGGCCGGCGCTGGCGGCGGGCCACTGGGTGCTGAGTGATCGTTTCAGCGGCTCCACCGCCGCATACCAGGGCTATGGCCGCGGCCTCGATCTGGCCCTGATCGAGCGGCTGGAGGCGATTGCCACCGGCGGCCTGAGGCCGGATCTCACGCTCTGGCTGGAGCTGCCTCTGGGCGAGTCGCTGCGGCGCCGGGGCGGCCGCGCGCCCGATCGGATCGAGGCGGGTGGCGATGCCTTTCTGGGGCGGGTGGCCGAGGGCTTTGCTGCCCTGGCCGCGGCGCGGGGCTGGAGCCGCATCAATGCCAATGCCAGCCCAGAGCAGGTGGAGGCCGCCTGCCAGGCCGCCGTGCAGGCGCTGGTAGCCCAGGGGGTGGCATGACGCCCGCCATTCCTCTCTTTGGCGATCTGGTGGGGCATCCCCAGGCCCAGTCCCTGCTGCTGGCGGCCCTGGAGCAGCGCCGGCTGGCCCCGGCCTATCTGTTTGCTGGCCCCCACGGTGTGGGTCGCCGCCTGGCCGCCCTGCGCTTCCTCGAAGGAGTGCTGGTCGGACCGGGCGGTGATCCCGCGGTGCGACGGCGGCTCCAGGAGGGCAACCATCCCGACCTGCTCTGGGTTGAGCCCACCTATTCCGACAAAGGGAAGCTGGTGCCGTTGTCGCAGGCTGAAGCGGCGGGGGTGAGTCGCCGCGCAGCTCCCCAGCTGCGCCTGGAGCAGATCCGCGAGGTGTCGCGGTTTCTGGCGCGTCGGCCGGTGGAGGCACCGGGCTGCCTGGTGGTGCTCGACGGGGCCGAGGCTATGGCTGAAGGCGCCGCCAACGCCCTGCTGAAAACCCTCGAGGAGCCTGGTGATGGCCTGCTGATCCTGATCGCCTCCGCTCCCGACCAACTGCTCAGCACGATCCGCTCCCGCTGCCAGCTCATCCCCTTCGGTCGCCTCGATGCTCCGCAGTTGGCGCAGGTGCTGCAGACCCATGCTCCGGCCGTGCCGGCTGCCATTGCCGGGGAGACCGGGGTCGCCAATGATGATCCCCCCGAGCTGCTGCAGCTGGCGGCGGGATCGCCCGGAGCTTTGCTGGAGCTGCGGCGCCAGTGGCAGGCCCTGCCACCTGGCCTGACTGAGCGCCTGCTGGCCGTGCAGGGGTGCAGGGATCCGCTGCAGGCACTGGAGCTGGCGCGTGAGCTCACGGAAGCCCTGGAGGGAGAGCAGCAGCAGTGGTTGCTGCAGTGGTGGCAACAGGCCCATTGGAATCGCCACCATGAGCCTGAGCTGCTGCGCCGGTTGGAGCGGCTCCGCAGCCACCTGCAGGCCTATGTGCAGCCTCGGCTGGCGTGGGAGGTGGCGCTGCTGGAGCTGGCCGGTTGCTAACCAGCTGCCAGGGGCTCAGCTGGCTTTGGCCTGACGGGCTTCATCGATCAGAGGGATCAGGTCGGCCAGCTGCTCGGCATTGGGCAGTTCCAGGCAGTAGCCGGCGCCGTACACAGTCTTGATGAAGCGCGGCTTGCGCGGATCGGGTTCGAGCTTGGTTCGCAGGTGCCGCACATGGACGCGGATCGTCTCGATGTCGTCATCGGGTTCGTAGCCCCACACCTCTTTGAGGATCAGCGCGGGTGACACCGTCTGGCCGTGACGTTGGAGCAGGCAGTGGAGCAGCTCGAACTCCAGGTGGGTGAGCCGCACCGGATGGTCAAACCAGATCGCCTCAAACCGCTCCGGCACCAGGGTGAGGCAGCCGTAGTTGAGGATTTCGCTGTGCTTCGCCGAGAGGGGAGCCCGCTCGCTGCGGCGTAGCAGCGCCTTCACCCGCACCATCAGCTCTTCCAGGTCGAAGGGCTTGGCCAGGTAGTCGTCGGCTCCGGAATTGAAGCCGCTCACCTTGTCCTTGGTGCTGCCCAGGGCGGTGAGCATCAGGATTGGAATCTTGGCGGTGCGCTCATCGCGCCGCAGCCTCTGGCAGAGGGTCAACCCGTCCACCTTGGGCAGCATCAGGTCGAGCAGGATCAGATCGGGGCTGTATTGCAGCGCCAGGGCCTGGCCCTTGATGCCGTCTTCGGCCCGCTGCACGTCGAAACCACCATGCTCCAGGTGGCCGGCCACCAGATCGCGCATGTCGCTGTCGTCTTCGATCAGCAGGATGCAGGGTTTCATCGCGCTAGGCAGCGAACAGGGAGGCAGGGGGCGAAGAGGTGGCGGGATCCTTGGATTGTGGGGATACCCCTGCGCGAGCGCTCCCATTGTTGCGAGCGAGAGCCGGCTGCACATCCGCTTCAAAGCGGGCTGAAGCCCTCCATCGCCCCGGAGTTGCCAGAGGGGCCCTGTGTTGACGCGGCTTATGGGGGATCACCCCTCAAGGTTCCGCGCTGGAATCTTCTGATTTTCTTTGGGTTTGTTTGTTGCATGGGCTGGATGACTGTGCCCATGCATCAAAAAACCCTGGCCTGGGCCAGGGTTTGAAGGAGAACTCCCCGGGCGGGATTCGAACCTGCGACCAATCGGTTAACAGCCGACCGCTCTACCGCTGAGCTACCGAGGAATGGGGGTGGGATGGCGCAGGAATGGCCTGCAGCCGAACGAACTTACCCCTCAGCCCCGCCACCCCGCAAGCGCTGGAGGCGGTTGGCCAGGTCGGGCCCTTCCTGCCAGGAGCCGATCTGTCCGTGCTGCATCAGGGCAGCTGCGTCGCAGCGCTCCAGTTCGCTGAGGCGATGGGTGATCCACAGGGCGGTGAGCGGGAGCTTGCCGCGATGGCAGAGGGTCCATACCAATTCGAGGATCTCCTGCTGGCTGGTGGGATCGAGCAGGGCGGTGGGCTCATCCAGCAACAGCAGATCGGCGCCACTGGCCAGGGCGCCGGCGATCGCCAGCCGCTGTTTCTGGCCGCCGCTGAGGGTGTGGATGGGTCGCCTGAGCAGCCCAGCCAGCCCCACCTGGGCCAGGGCAGTGGCCATGCGTTCCTGGCGCTCCCCGGGGCTGAGACCGGCCGGCATCCCCAGGAGCAGATCGCTGCTGCAGCTGGGCAGCAGCAACTGGTGATCGGGGTTCTGAAACACCAGGGCTGCCCTTCCCTGCAGTTCCAGGCTGCCCGCCTGCGCTTCCAGCAGACCCGCGATCAGGCGCAACAGGGTGCTCTTGCCGCTGCCATTGCTGCCCACCAGCATCCATAGCCCCGGCCTGGGAATCTCCAGCGAGCACTGGCGCAGGGCGGTTGCCCCGCTGGGCCAGTGGAAGCGCAGGGCGCGGCAGCGAAGGGGCGGAGAGGAGGTCAAGCGGTGATTCCGACCAGCAGGCGCCGGTGCCAGTTCGGTGTGGCCATCAGCTGTCGAAGCTGAACCCCGGACGCTTGCCACCGCTGCCTGCGGCTGATTTTTCGTAGATCTGGACCGCCACCAGCTCGCTGGCCAGCAGGCTCACCTTTTTTTCAGGTTCCTTTTCACAGCTGAGCTCCAGCACCCGTGGGCCCTGGCCCTCGAGCGCCTGTCGCACGCTGGCATACACGGCCTGGGCGTCGGTCAGTTCCTTGCGCTGCACCGCCACGGGCATTGGGCTCAGCTTCAGCGACAGTTCAACGACGTACATGGACGGACCTGCGGGGCGGGCACTCGATAGCGCCACTCTGGCCAATCGTGGCACCGCCGGGCGATTGGCATGGCCGCGCGATCGGCTGAGTGCTTTTACTCATTGGGGCTCGGCGACCGGCCATGGACCCCGCAGTTCGGGTTCGCGCCCCGTAGGATTCTCGTGTAACGCTTCATGAAGCCCGCCTCTCATGACGATCGCTGTAGGGCGCGCGCCGCAGCGGGGATGGTTCGACGTCCTCGATGACTGGCTCAAGCGCGACCGTTTCGTTTTTGTCGGGTGGTCGGGTCTGCTGCTCTTCCCCACCGCCTATCTGGCACTGGGGGGCTGGCTGACCGGCACCACCTTCGTGACCTCCTGGTACACCCACGGCATTGCCAGCTCCTACCTGGAGGGCTGCAACTTCCTCACCGCTGCGGTGAGCAGCCCGGCCGATGCCAT
>JBILDP010000142.1:0-5955 GCA_044352535.1 Prochlorococcaceae cyanobacterium | reverse complement strand
TTCGACAGCGACGGCAGCCTCAACACCACAGCCCAGCTCGGCTACAAAGCGCCCAACTGGGGCGCCGCCATCGCCTACCGCAACGGCACCTTCGGCACCCGCACCATCAACGCCAATGGCAGCGCCTACAGCAGCCTCACCGGCAACCAGAGTTCCAACAGCTTCTCGGTGGCCGGTTACTGGCAACCGCTCGACACCGGCCTGATCCCCTCGATCTCTGCCGGCTACGGCTTCACCGACATCAGCGGCACAGGCGCTGCTGCCAATTCCCAGTCGTGGTATGTGGGCCTGCAGTGGGACGACGCCTTCGCCAAGGGCAACGCCGCCGGCATCGCCATCGGCCAGAACCCCAGCGCCGGCACGGGCATCGACGATCCCCTCTCCCTGGAGCTCTTCTACAAGTTCCAGGTGACCGACAACATCTCGATCACTCCCGGGCTCTTCTACATCACCGACAGCTCCAACCAGGTGGGCAACCAGGACCTCTGGGGCGGCGTCATCCAAACCCAGTTCCGCTTCTGATCGCGGCCTGACCCAACCGGCGTAGCAATTGCTACGCCGGTTCCTCGCATTGATCACGGGGAGTCGCCGTCGCCATCCGACAGGATTCCGACACGCCCCGATCCCGAACTGCACCGACTCGTTGTTATGCGTTTCACCACCACGGCCATCGCCACCGCAGCTCTGGCCGCCACCACCCTGGCTGGCTTCATCGGTACGGCATCGCTGGCCCAGAACCGCACCAAGGAAGTGAATGTCTATTCGGGCCGCCACTACAACACCGACAAACAGCTCTACGCCGAATTCACCCGCCGGACCGGCATCAAGGTGAACCTCCTGGAGGGAAAGGACGATGAGCTGATCCAGCGCCTCAAGAGCGAGGGCACCAACAGCAAGGCCGACTTGCTGGTGCTGGTGGATGCGGCCCGGCTGTACCGAGCCCAGCAGGACAACCTGTTCCGGCCGATCCAGTCGGCGGAACTCAACAAGGACGTGCCGGCGAACCTGCGCGATCCCGGCGGCCGCTGGTTCTCCCTGACACGCCGCGCCAGACCGGTGATGGTGAACACGGCCCTGGTGAACCCCAAGCTGATTCGCACCTATGCCGATCTCACCCGACCTGAGCTCAAAGGCAAGCTCTGCCTGCGCAATCGCGCCAGCGTCTACAACCAGTCGCTGGTGGCCGATGAGCTGGTGCGCCGCGGTGCCGCGGCCACCCGCCAATGGGTGGCCGGCGTGGTGGCCAACCGCAAGGGAGCCTTCTACACCTCCGACACCACGATGGTGCGTGCTGTGGGGCAGGGCGAGTGCGGCGCCACGATCGCCAACCAGTACTACCTGGCCCGCCTGCTGAGCGGCGACAACACCGCCGACCGCAACGTCGCCAGGAAGGTGCGCGTGGTGTGGCCCAATCCCACCCACGTGAACGTGACCGCCGGCGGGGTGACCCGCAGCTCCCGCAATCCTGAGGGGGCCCGCCGCCTGCTCGAATTCCTGGCCTCGCCCTCGTCCGGCGAGGGTTACGCGGCCGCCAACAACGAGTATCCGCTGAAGGGGTGGGGCAACAACGCCACCCTCAAGGCCTTCGGCACCTTCAAGGCCTCGCCGGTGTCAATGGAGCAACTGGGTCGGCGCAACCGCGAGGCGGTGCAACTGATGACGCAGGCTGGCTGGGAATAGCGTCGGCAATTCCTTGACGGCTTCTGGCAGCACCGTCGATCTGACCTCGAGCCCGGTTCGCTCCAGCAGCAGAACCGGGCTGCTTCTCGTGGTTGGCATGGTGAGCCTGCTGGCTCTGCTGCCCCTGATCACCCTGTTCAGGGAAGCGCTGTTCAGCGGCAGCGACCAGCCGCTCAGCCTCGGGTTTGATGGCGCCAGCCAGGTGAAGGGCACCCTTCTATTGGTGGCTGGCGAAGGGATCCTGGGCGCCGTGGTGGGCACCACCATCGGCTGGCTCACGGCGGTGTGCCGCTTTCCTGGACGACGCTGGCTGCGGATTGCCCAGCTGTTGCCGATGGCCTTTCCCGCCTATCTGCTGGCGGCGAGCTTGATCGATTGGGGCAGCTACCGGGGGCTGCGCATTCATGGTCTGGGTTGGGCCGTGCTGCTGCTGAGCGTGGCCAACTACTCCTATGTGTTTCTGCTGAGCACCGAGAGTTTTTCAGTGAGCGGCCGCCGCCTGCTGGAGGCCAGCCGCAGCCTGGGCGTGGGCCCCTGGGCCAGCTTCTTTCGGGTGGCCCTGCCGCTTGCTCTGCCTTCGATCGGCGCCGGGGTGGCGCTCAGCGCCATGGAGGTGGTGAATGAGCTCGGCGCCGTGCGTCTCCTGGGTGTGCCCAGCCTCTCCGCCGGCATCCTCGATCGCTGGCAGGTGGATGGCGATCCCCAGGGAGCCGCGCTGCTGGCACTGGTGGCCCTGGCCATCGTGGCGGTGCTGATCGTGAGCGAGCGCCTGCTGCGACGCCGCAGCCGGCGCTGGAATCTGGAAGGCGAGAGTCTCACCGACCACCACTGGTCTCTGGCCGGCTGGCGGGCCTTCCTGGCCCAGTTGATCTGCGCGCTGCCACCACTGGCAGCCGTGAGCATTCCACTGCTCTGGATCCAGCAGGGTTGGCAGAGCCTGGGGGGTGAATCTCTCGCCGAACTCAGCCAGCTCGCCGGCCGCAGCCTGGGCCTGGCCTTCGCCGCCACCGGCGTCACTTGCCTGGGGGCCTTGCTCCTGGCTATCTGCCACCGGTGGATTCCGCGGCCGTGGGTGCGCCAGCTCACCTTCCTGGCGGGCCTGGGCTATGCCATTCCCGGCAGCGTGCTGGCCCTGGGGTTGATGGTGTTTGGCGGCCCCTGGATGCTCAGCCCCGTGCTGCTGCTGCTCTGGGGCTACGGCGACCGCTTCATGGCCGTGTCGAAGCAGGGCCTCGACGCGGCGTTGGAGCGCATCCCTCCGAGCATCGATGAAACCGCCACAAGCCTGGGCTGCGACTGGCTCTCCGTGCTCAAGCGCGTGCACCTGCCGCTGCTGCGTGGTCCGCTGCTGGTGGGGGCCTTGCTGGTGTTCGTGGATGTAGTGAAGGAGCTGCCGATCACCCTGGCGCTGCGGCCCTTCGATTTCGATACCCTGGCGGTACGGGTGTTCCAGTACGCCAGCGACGAGCGAGTGGGCGCCGCCATGGCCCCGGCCGTGCTGATCATGCTGTTTGGGCTGGCCGCCTCGCTGGCCCTGATTCCCAGCCTGGAGCGACGCGGCTAGTCGCGGGCCTTAGTCGCGCCCACAGCGACACTTGCCGCCCTTCCACTTGGAGCACTTGCTCTGCTTGCAGCCCTTCTTCTTCTCCACCTGCAGGGAGCCGGGCCGCAGGCGCCCAGCAGCCTGGGCAGCGGAGTCGTCGATCGGGCCGAGGGGCTTGGCCATGGGAGCAGCGCCGCTAGCGCCTGAAACCTGGATCCAGCTTATTGCGATCGATTCTCTTTTGCTCCACTCAGGCACCCCGCAGCCGGGGTGGTTACCGCCCCCTGTGCCATCGGTCACACGCCTGGCCGGCGGCGGCGATGCGGTGCACCGCCGCCGTGCTGGCTAGCTTTCGGGTAGCAACGTGAGCTCCCCCATGGTGCAGTCACCCTTCCAGACCGGTGCCGGCCCCCGTGTGGCCACCGGCCCTGCCGGCCGCGCCATGGCCCAGCCACTGGAGCCCGACCTGCTGGAGGGCCTGCAGCACCACCTCACCATGGAGCGCCAGGCCAGCGCCACCTACTGGGCCCTGGCCATGTGGTTCGCAGAACGGGAACTGCGCGGCTTCGCCAAATTCCTCAACCAGGAGGCCGCCGATGAACAGCACCATGCAGGCCTCTTCGCCGACTACCTGATCGCCCGCGGCCAGAGCGTGGCCCTCGAACCCCTCATCGCGCCGCGCCAGCAGTGGAACGACGCCGAGGAGATCTTCGCGGCAGTGTTCCAGATGGAGGCCGATGTGACCACCTCGCTGCAGCAGCTCTACGCCCTGGCGGAGCGCTCCGGCGATGTGCGCACCACCGTGTTTCTCGATCCGATCGTGCAGGGCCAGATCGACGCGGAGAATCAGGCCGCCCACCTGCTGGGCCGCATCCGCTTTGCCCAGGGCAATCCCGCCGCCCTGCTGGTGATCGACGGCGAACTGAGCGAGGGCCACAGCGAACCTGCTTCGCTGGCCTAGCCGCAGACCAGCGGCCGCCGGGTGAGCTCCTCCAGAAAGTCGAGGCTGAGGCCGTCCTGCACCTGCAGACGGCGCCGCAGCAGGCCGGCCACCCGCTGCAGCTCCTCGCGCCGCCCCCCCAGCTGGCGCAGCTCCTGACGCAACCGCTCAAACAACTGCGGATCCTGGCAGCGCTCCAGACCCGCCACCACCTGGCCCGCCCGACGACGCAGCCGGTCCATCTCCCAGCACAGATTGGACACCAGGCTCTCGCCCGACAGGCCTACCCCGGCAGTGATCGGGTCCATCAGGCGGCGGTCAGCAGGGGGGCGGTGTCGACCAAGGCCGGGGCCAGGCGCATGCTGGTTTCACCGGCCGGAGCCTCGATCAACTGGGCCTGGCGGATTCTGGAAATCAGCCGGGTGGTGGTGACCCGGGTGGTGCCGATCAGCTCGCCGATGCGCTCGTGGGTGAGCCGGAAGGGCAGGTCGCACCAATTGCCACAACGCCGGCCCAGGCGCACCACCAGCAGACCCAGCAGGGCGTGCAGCCGCTGCTCGGCGCTGCCCAGATGACGGATCCGCAGCAGCTGCAGGGTCCACTCATTCACCGGATCAAAGCCCTCGCCGGCCCTGGGCTGGGCATCGCTACGGAAACAGAGGGGCGTGAGCGCTTCGACGCACACCCCCTCACTGCAGAGCCGGTCGGTGCGTAGCTGGTCACCGGCCTGCAGGAACGCCAGGGTCATCCCCTCGGTTTCCTCACAGGGGCAGTAAACGCGGGCCACACCGTCGAGCACCTCGATGCAGGTGCCCTGGGGCCGCAGGGCCGGATCCAGCAGCACGGTGTGACCCACCGGCAGGCGCACGGCCGCGGTGGGCGCATCTGGCAGGAAGCGGAAACTCATGGCCGCCGCAGAGGGCTTATTGCGAATGACTCGCAACCTAAACAACAACCCCGTCCTTTTGCAAGCGATTCTCAATAACAAGTGACTGTTGCGAGGGATGAACCGGGTCGTGTCGCTGCCCGGATGACGCCAACGCGACAGGGGCGACATCGGCCGCCCCAAGGCGCACGGCGATGCTGCAACCGGGATTTCGTTTGCGCAAATCCTGCAGCAGATGCGCTTTCAATCAAGTGAAACTACATGGGCTAACTTCGGCTCGAAGCCCCTGCATGTTGTGTCGCTCTCAGTAACAAAGAGGCTGCCAACTGCGGGTTTTCTGAGCACCATGAATCTGGTGACTCCCCCCGTTGCAGGAGATCGATCATTCATGCGGATTCCCAGCACCTCTCTGCCTTGTCTGGGCCTGGCCGCCCTGGCGGCACTCGCCATCAGCGCCGGACCGGCCCCAGCCCAGACCAAAAGCGACAGCACAACCCTTTACACGCTCAACACACAGTGCAGCCTCAAGGGTGGCCAGCCCCAGGCCTGCATGGTTGAGGCCATCCAGGAGGGCGACACCACCCTCTACCGCCACAAGATCGGCACAGCGGTTGAAACCGTGCGGATCACCGACAACCCCGTACGGATGAGCATCTGGAATGCCAACACCAAGAGCTGGCAGAACCTGAGCAGCGCTGGCGCCCGCTTCTCCACCAACACGATCTGCTTCAACGGCCGCGATCTCTGCGTGGTGAATGCCAACTACCTCAACAGCGTGCGTGAGGAGCGCCCCGACGCCACCGCCGGCCGCGACCTGTTGCAGGTGCGCTTTGACAGCACAGGCCGCGTGAACCTCACCTGCTACGACGACGGTTGCAAGGAGGTGCGCTGATGAAGCGATCCCTC
>JBILDP010000265.1:0-2782 GCA_044352535.1 Prochlorococcaceae cyanobacterium | reverse complement strand
GACATGGCTCAACTCATTCAGCTGTTATGACCATAGCCGCATAGAGGGTGGGGCTGCAACGGGGTGGCTCAGGTGTGGCTGGCTACGGGTTTTCGTCCCACGGCCTGCACCACGGCGCTGGTGCCCTGGTGATACGGCCCCTCGTGGATGGGGCGCTGCCGCTCACGAAGCACCAGCAGCTCTAGGCCTGCCAATTCCGTCTGCAGCTGCTCCGGCTCCACCAGGAGATCAAGCGTGGGCGGGCCGCCCGTTCCCAGGGCTAGCTGCCGCGGGCTGTAGGCCTCCAGGATCAGGTGCCCGCCAGGCCGCAGAGCGGCGATGGCTCGAGTCAGCACCACGGCTCGGAGCGTTGCTGGCAGGTGCATCCAGATGGCCACCACCAGATCCGTGCTCTCGGGTGCTGGCGTGAAATCCCGCAGATCACCGCAGCTGGTGGAGAGGGTGACGCCCCGCTCAGCCGCCAGTCTTTGGGCCTTGGCCAGCCCCACGGCGCTGAGGTCCTGCACGGTGACCCGGTGGCCCAGTTCGGCCAGGTGCACGCCGTTGCGCCCCTCCCCTTCCGCCAGGCACAGGGCCTCGCCGGGTGGCAGCTGCGCCGCCTGTTCCCGCAGGAAATCGTTGGGCTCACTGCCATAGGCGAAACCAGCCTCGCCGTAGCGGGCATCCCAGAACGGCCGGGGATCACCAGAAGCCATTGCGCTGCACAAGTTGTGAATTGCACACAACACTAGTGTGATTGCAACAGAGTTTCTCGATTGCCGGCGTGCTGGCGACCCGGGGCCGGCGGGGCGTTCAGGGTTTCAGCAGGTTTTGGCTCAGCAGGGCCCGATCAATCGATGTCCTGGCTCGACAACACGCTGGTGCTTTCGCGCCTGCAATTTGCTCTCACGGCGATCTTTCACATGCTGTGGCCCGTGCTATCAACGGGGCTGGCCATCTTTCTGGTGGTGCTGGAGGGCTTCTGGCTGCGCACCCGAAACCCCCTTTATTACAGGCAGGCCCGTTTCTGGGCCAGGTTGTATGTGCTGAACTTCGGCATCGGTGTGGCCTCGGGGTTGCCGATGGAGTTTCAATTCGGCACCAACTGGGCGCCGCTCTCCGAATTCGCTGGCGACTTCTTTGGCTCTGTGCTCGGCTTTGAGGGCGCCATGGCCTTCATGTTGGAAGCCGGTTTCCTGGGGATCATGTTGTTTGGCTGGAATCGGGTGCCGCCGGCCATCCACTTCCTGGCCACGGTGATGGTGGCCTTCGGCGCCAACCTCTCGGTGTTCTGGATTCTCAGCGCCAATTCCTGGCTGCAGACGCCGGCGGGAGGCACCTTTGCTGATGGCCATTTCCACGTCCAGAACTATTTCACGGCCATCAACAACCCGTTCATGCTGCGCAGCGTGCTGCACATGAGCCTGGCCACCGTGGAAACCAGCATGTTGGTGGTGGCTGCGGTGAGTTGCTGGTGGCTGATCCGCAGGCATGCCGATGCGGCAGTGCGTGCCTTCTTTGCCTTCTCGCTCAAGCTGGCGCTGGTGATTCTCCTGGTGGTGGCGCCGCTGCAGGTGCTGGCCGGCCACGAGAGTGCGCTGCAGGTGGCGGAGCATCAGCCCACCAAGCTGGCGGCGATCGAGGGCCTTTGGGCCAATGAGCCGGCCGGCAGTTCCCCTGCCTGGACCCTGGTGGCCGCACCGGATGAGACGGCTGGGCGCAACCGCTGGAGCCTGGCGGTGCCCGGGGGGTTCAGCTGGATTCTGGAGGGACGCTCCAGCCTCAGCCGCGAGGTGCGCGGCCTCAACAGCTGGCCGGCGGATCAACGGCCGCGGATGGTGGGGCTGCTGTTCTATTCCTTCCGGGTGATGGCGGGAATCGGCATCGCTGTCACCCTGCTGATGGCCTTCACCGTGGCTGTGTGGTGGCGTCGGGGCCTGTCGGCAGAAACCCTGGCTGCCATTCCTTGGCTGGGTTGGGCCTGGATCCTGTCGGCACCGGCCGGTTATCTGGCAATTGAAGCGGGCTGGGTGGTGCGCTGCGTGGGCCGCCAGCCCTGGACGGTGTACGGGCAGCTGCGCACCGCGGATGCCGCCTCCCAGCTGCCCCCAGCGGAAGTGTTAACGAGCCTGAGCACCTTTGCCGTGCTCTATACCGTGCTGCTGGGCTGTGCCCTCTGGTTTGGCTCGCGCATCATCCGCCGTGGGCCCGATCTCAGCTTGATGCCTCCTGCCGACCTGTTCATCACGGATGCGTCCATCACGGATCCGGGTGCGGCAAATGCTGCCGTCCCGGAGTGAGTGGCCATGGAGTTCCTTGATGTGTTCATGCCGGCGGTCTGGTTCGTGATCCTGGCCCTGTTTCTGCTTCTCTATGTGATTCTCGATGGCTTCGATCTGGGGGTGGGCATCCTTTCGCTCACCTCCCCGACTGAAACCCAGCGCTCCATCCTGATGACGTCGCTGGGCAATATCTGGGATGCCAATGAAACCTGGCTGGTGTTGATGGGTGGCGCCCTGTTCGGGGCTTTCCCACTGGCCTACGGCACGATCCTCAAGGCTCTCTACGGGCCGATCTATCTGATGATCCTGGGCCTGATCCTGCGGGCCGTGGCCTTTGAGTTTCGGGAAAATGCCGAGCGCAAACGGCCCTGGAATCTGATGTTCGGCTTCGGTAGCTTCCTGGCGGCTGCAGCCCAGGGCGTCTGCCTTGGCACAGTGCTGGCCGGCATCCCCACCGACAGCCAGGGCCACTTCAACGGCAGCCCCTGGATCTGGTTCAACTGGAGCAGCCTGCTGGTGGC
>JBILDP010000243.1:0-3095 GCA_044352535.1 Prochlorococcaceae cyanobacterium | reverse complement strand
TTGGTTTTCATCAGCCACATGCTCCAGCGCTCCTTGGTGGGGTCCACCAGAAATGAGCTGATCGGTTTCTGGTCGTAGTCGAATTCCGCCATCACCACGTTGTTGTAGCCCGTGATCAGCGGGCACACGGTGTAGCCGTCGTACTGAGCTGTGAGTGGGCGCTCTTCCAGGAAGGCCAGCACGTTGGCAGCCGTCACCGGGGCCTCTCCGCGCACGGCCCCCGCGGTTTTCGATGTGGGTAACCCCGCCACATCGCCCAGGGAAAACACGTTGGCGTAGCGCGGATGCTGGGTGGTGAGCTTGTCGGCGGCCACCCAGCCGCCGGGTGCATCGCCGGCCAGAGGACTGCTGGCCACCACCTCAGGGGCGCTCATCGGCGGCACCGCATGCAGCATCCCGAAGGGCAATTCCTCGGTGTGGACTGTGCCATCGGGCTCATGCACGTCGAACACGGCGATCTGTTCGGCGGCGCGCACGGCCTTGAGCTCCCAGCCAAAGCGCACGTCGACGCCCCGGCGCCGCACCACCTGCTGCAGGGTGCGGGCGTAGGCCGGCACGGCAAACAGTGAGCGCAGCGGCGTGCAGAAGATCACGCGGCTGTTCACGCCCACCCCGCTTTTGGCCTTGAAGGCGTCGTCGGCCATGTACATCACCTTTTGGGGAGCACCGCCGCATTTCACCGGCGTGGCCGGCATGGTGAACACTGCGTTGCCGCCCGTGAAGGCCTGGATGCTCTGCCAGGTGTAAGGCGCGAAATCCTTGCTGTAGTTGCTGCACACGCCATGGCTGCCGAGGGATTGGCTGAGGCCCTCGATCTGGTCCCAGCGGCATTGCAGGCCAGTCGCCAGCACCAGCACGTCGTAGCTGAGGGTCTCACCCTCGCTGGTGGTGACGCTGTTGAGGTCGGGCTCGAAGCCCGTAGCTGCCGCCCGGATCCAGCTGACGCCCTTGGGGATGAGGGATGCTTCGCTGCGGCGGGTCTGCTCCAGCGTCATCACCCCGCCACCCACCAGGGTCCAGCCCGGTTGGTAGTAGTGCTCGCCTGAGGGCTCCAGGATCGCCACATCCAGCTGGGGCTGCTGGCGCTTGAGCAGGTTGGCGACCGTGATGCCGGCGGCACCGCCGCCCACGATCAGGACCCGGTGGTGGCGCGTGGCGGAGGGTCCCATGGCGCAGCGGTCATTGCTTTCAGTGTATGCAGGCATGTCTCATTACGCATTACCGCTTTGTGTGCGGCCGTGCCAGACGGCCCATGGCCCGATGCCTGCAGGCGCCTGCTCTTCCTCGCTGGGCTAGCTCTCCACCGACCGGGCCTCGCGCAGGATGCGTCGCCCGCCGCTGAGCACCAGCAGGCTGATGGCGGCGCCGATCAGCAGATCGGGAATGGGGCTGCCGCTCCAGGCCACCAGCAGCCCGGCCACGATCACCCCCAGGTTGGCCAGGGTGTCGTTGGTGGAGAAGATCACCGAGGCCCGCATGTGCACGCCGCCCTCGCGGTGCCGGCGCACGAGCACCAGGCAGAGCAGGTTGGCCAGCAGGGCCAGGGCGCCGATGGCCACCATCACCGTGCTGATCGGCTCGCTGCCCAGCAGGGCGCGGCGCAGCACATCCAGCAGCACCCAGCCGGCCAGGGCGATCTGCAGCCGGCCGCTGAGCAGGGCCGCCTGGCGTTGCTGGCTGAGGCTGCGGCCCACCGCCAGCAGGCTGAGGGCGTAAACGCCCGCGTCGGCCAGCATGTCGAGGGAGTCGGCGATCAAGCCAGTGGAGCCAGCCCGCAGGCCAAAGGCCAGCTCCACCACAAACATCACGGCGTTGATCAGCAGCACCGCCGTGAGGGTGCGTCGCTCGAGCGCAGCCCCCTGGGAGGCGGCGAGGTCAGCGGCGCAGCCGCAGCCGCTGCGCATCGGTTCTGCCCCCAAGACCTGAGCCTCCCAAGCGCCTGGATGTGGAGGAAGTGTTTCTAGCGCTTGAGATCGAAGCGATCGGCCTCCATCACCTTCACCCAGGCGGCCACGAAGTCGCACACCAGACGACCGGCGCCATCGCTCTGGGCGTACACCTCGGCGATCGCCCGTAGCTGGGAGTTGGAGCCGAACACCAGATCCACCCGGGTGCCGCTCCAGCGCAGCTCGTCGCTGCGGTGATCGCGCCCCTCGAACAGCTCGCCGGTCTCGTCGACGGGGCTCCAGCTGGTGGCCATGTCGAGCAGATTGACGAAGAAGTCGTTGCTCAGCACCCCCGGCCGCTCGGTGAGCACGCCATGGCGGCTGCCGCCGCTGTTGGCGCCGAGCACCCGCAGGCCGCCCACCAGCACGGTCATCTCGGGTGCGCTCAGGCCCAGCAGCTGGGCCCGGTCCACCAGCAGATGCTCGGCCGTCACGCTCATCGGGCCTTTCTGCCAGTTGCGGAAACCATCGGCCTGGGGCTCCATCACGGCAAACGAGGCCGCATCGGTGTGCTCCTGGTCGGCATCCATCCGGCCCGGCGTGAACGGCACCTCCACCGGCATGCCCGCGGCAGCCGCGGCTTGCTCCACGCCCACGCCACCCGCCAGCACGATCAGATCCGCCAGCGACACGCGCACGCCATCGCTCCGGGAGGCGTTGTACACCTGCTGAATGCCCTCGAGCACGGCCAGCACCCGCTGCAGCTGCTCGGGTTGGTTCACGGCCCAGTCCTTTTGCGGGGCCAGTCGCACCCGGGCACCGTTGGCGCCGCCGCGCCTGTCGGAGCCGCGGAAGCTGGAGGCCGAGGCCCAGGCGGTGCTCACCAGTTCAGCCACGCTCAGCCCGCTGGCCCGCACCCGCCCCTTGAGATCGGCGATGGCGGCCCCATCCACCAGGGGGTGATCCACCGCCGGGATCGGGTCTTGCCAGATCAGCTCCTCGGCCGGCACCTCGGGGCCGAGGTAGAGGGGCCTGGGCCCCATGTCACGGTGGGTGAGCTTGAACCAGGCGCGGGCGAAGGCGTCGGCGAAGGCCTCCGGGTTCTGGTGGAAATGGCGCGAGATCGGCTCGTAGATCGGATCGAAGCGCAGCGACAGATCCGCCGTGGTCATCATCGGTGGGTGCTTGAGCCCGGGGATGTGGGCATCG
>JBILDP010000141.1:0-5983 GCA_044352535.1 Prochlorococcaceae cyanobacterium | reverse complement strand
CGCCGAAGCCCACGAAGCAGGCCTGATCCGGATGGGGCAGTTCCCAGGGCCAGCCGCTCTTGAGCCACTTGTCGGTGATCTCCACCTGCCAGCCGTCGCGGATCAGCTGGTCGAAGATGCCGAACTCGTAGCGGATGCCATAGCCGGTGGCGGGGATCTCCAGCGAGGCCAGCGATTCCAGGAAGCAGGCGGCCAGTCGGCCCAGGCCGCCGTTGCCGAGGCCTGGCTCCTCCTCCACGTCGAGGATCTCGTTGATGTCGCTGATGCCGAAGCGGCGCAGGGCCTCGGCGGCGGCCTCCTCGATGCCGAGCATCAGCAGGTTGTTGCCGAGCTGCGGACCGATCAGGAATTCGGCAGAGAGGTAGGCCACCACCCGCGTGGGGGTGGAGCGGATCGCCTCCAGGCCGGCCAGGTAGCGGGTCATCAGCCGGTCGCGCACCGCGTAGCTCAGCGCCATGTAGAGGTCGTGGCGGCTGGCCGTGGGGGCGAGCTTGCCGAGCGTGAAGAACAGGTGCTCGGTCATGCCGTCGAACACGTCGTCGGCCGTGAGTCCGCTGCGGTCGGGGTCGGCGTAGCAGCCGGGGGTGGGTAGGCGCAGGTTGAGGGTGTGCGGGTCGCTCATGCCGATGCCTCCACGGCGTTGTCGTTGGTGTTGTTGGTGATGGTCTCGCTGGTGTCGGCGTTCCAGCGCCAACCCGTCACGTGGGGTGCGTCCATGCCGTGGGTGTGGGCGTAGGCGCGGTTGGAGAGGATCGCCTCCTTCATCCGTTCCTTCACGTGGGCGGCGCGTGACCCTAACCCCGGTACCCGGTCGATCACATCGATCACCAGATTGAAACGGTCGATCTGGTTGTTCATCGCCAGCTCCAGCGGCGTGTTGATGTTGCCCTTTTCCTTGTAGCCGCGCACGTGGAAGTTGACGTGGTTGGTGCGGCGGTAGGTGAGGCGGTGGATCAGCCAGGGATAGCCGTGGAAATTGAAGATCACGGGTCGATCGGTGGTGAACAGCACATCGAAGTCGCGGTCGCTCAGACCGTGCGGGTGCTCATTGGGGGTGGTGAGGGCAAACAGTTTCACCACGTTGAGCACGCGGATCTTGAGGGAGGGGATCTCGCGCCGCAGGATCTCAACCGCCGCCAGCGTCTCCTTGGTGGGGATGTCGCCGGCGCAGGCCATCACCACATCCGGTTCATCGGGTGCGGTGCCGCAGTCGTCGTTGCTGGCCCAGCTCCACAGCCCGATCCCCTTGGCTACATGGGCACGGGCCTGCTCCAGGCTGAGGTACTGGAGGTGCTTCTGCTTGTCGCTCACGATGATGTTGCACACGTTGGGCTCAAGCAGCGCCTCCTCCGCCACCGCCAGCAGGGCGTTGGCATCGGCGGGCAGATACACGCGCACCACCTCGCCGCTCTTGTTGCCGGCCAGGTCGATGAAGCCCGGGTCCTGGTGCGTGAAGCCGTTGTGGTCCTGGCGCCACACGGTGGAGGAGATCAGGCAGGTCCAGGGGGAGATGGGGGCGCGCCAGGGGGCGTGGTGAATGCAGGATTCCAGCCACTTGGCGTGCTGGTTGAACATCGAGGCGATCACATGGGCGAAGGCCTCGTAGGTGTGAAAGAAGCCATGCCTGCCGGTGAGGAGATAACCCTCCATCATTCCCACCAGGGTGTGCTCGCTGAGCATCTCCACCACGCGGCCGTGGCGTGAGAGTTCGCTGCCGTTCATGTCTTCCGGCAGGAACTCCTCCATCCACACCTTCTTGCTCACCGCATAGATGGCCTGAAGGCGGTTGGAGGCGGTCTCATCCGGCCCGAAGACCCGCAGGGAATCGGGGTTGCGGGCGATGGCATCGCGCAGCAGCTCCCCCAGCGGTGCGGTGTTCTCGTGCTCGAGCTGGCCGGGCGACTCCAGGGCCACGGCGTAGGTCTCGATCGGTGGCAGCCGCAGCTTGCGGCGCAGCAGGCCGCCGTTGGCATGGGGGTTGGAGCCCATGCGGCGGTTGCCTTTGGGCGAGAGGGCCTGCAGGTCGGGGATGAGGGTGCCGTTGCTGTCAAACAGCTCCCAGGGGCGGTAGCTCCTGAGCCAGGTCTCCAGCATCTGCAGCTGTTCGGGGTCGCCCTTGGGGTTGGGCAGGGGCACCTGATGGCTGCGCCAGAAGTTTTCGAGCTTCTGCTCACCCAGCGCCGCCGGGCCGCTCCAGCCCTTGGGGGAGCGGAGCACGATCATCGGCCAGATGGGGCGGCTCACGTTGGCGGGATCACCGCTGCGGCGGGCCTCGGCGCGGATGGCGGCGATGCGATCGGCGGCCTGATCCATGGCGGCGGCCATGGCCGCATGCATGGCCATGGGTTCGGAGCCCTCCACAAACAGCGGCTCCCAGCCGTAGCCGCGCAGCAGGCTCTCCAGCTCGGCTCTGGGGATGCGAGCCAGCAGGGTGGGGTTGGCGATCTTGTAGCCGTTGAGGTGCAGCACCGGCAGCACGGCGCCGTCGCTGGCGGGGTTGAGAAACTTGTTGATGTGCCAGCTGGTGGCGAGCGGTCCGGTTTCGGCCTCGCCGTCGCCGACGCAGGCGAGGGCGATCAGCTCCCTGTTGTCGAAGACCGCCCCGCAGGCGTGGGAGAGCACGTAGCCGAGTTCACCGCCCTCATGGATCGAGCCGGGGGTTTCGGGGGTGCAGTGGGAGCCGATGTGGCCGGGAAACGAAAACTGCTTGATGAAGCGCTGCAGCCCCTCCTGGTCCTGCGACTTGTCGGGGTAGATCTCGCTGTAGCTGCCATCGAGGTAGGTGGGCGCCAGCACCCCTGGGGCGCCGTGGCCCGGCCCCGACAGGTAGATCATGTCGAGGTTGCGCTGGCGGATCAGCCGGTTGGCGTGGGTCCAGATGAACGCCTGGCCCGGGCTTGAGCCCCAGTGGCCGAGCAGCCGGTTCTTGATGTGCTCGGGCCGCAGCGGCTCACGCAGCAGCGGGTTGTCCTGCAGGTAGATCATCCCCACCGCCAGCAGGTTGGCGGCGCGCCACCAGGCATCGAGGCGCTCCAGCTCCTGCTGATCCGGCGCCGCCGCGCGCTGCACGTCGGCTGCCGCTGGCGCCGCGGCCACGAAGGGTTCGAAGGTCATTGCCTACCAGCTCCGGCCTGTCTGGACCGTAGCGATGGCTGCTCCAGCCTCACCCCTCGGGTCTCTAGAGATCAGGGTCTGAACACTTGGGCGGCCTTAGCGTCGCCCCCACTGCGCGACCCCATGACCTTGCCAGCTCTGTTGCTCGAGGTGGGCGGCCACCAGCTCGAGGTGGCCGACACCCTGATTTCGGTGGGGGAGTTCCTGGTGATCTTCGTGGCCGCCAGGGCGCTGGCCGAGCTGATGGTGCGGCTGCAGCTCCCCACCATCCTCGGCGAGCTGGTGGCCGGCGTGCTGATCGGCGTGTCGGGCCTGCACCTGATCGTGCCGCCCGAAACCCAGGCCCAGCTCAGTGGCTGGGGGGTGTCGCTGCTGAGCTCCCTCGCCGACCTGCCGGCCGAGGCCGTGACCGATCTCTACCGCGAGACGTTCCCCAACCTGCAGGCCGTGTCGCAGATCGGCCTGTTCGCCCTGCTGTTTCTCACGGGCCTGGAGAGCGAGCTCGATGAGCTGGTGGCAGTGGGCCTGCAGGCCACCACGGTGGCCGTGACCGGCGTGGTGCTGCCCTTTGCCCTCGGCACCGCCGGGCTCTACTACTTCTTTCATGTGCCCCTGATTCCGGCGGTGTTCGCCGGGGCCGCCATGACGGCCACCTCGATCGGCATCACGGCCAGCGTGTTCGGCGAGCTGCGCTACCTGCGCACCCGCGAGGGCCAGACGGTGATCGGCGCCGCCGTGCTCGACGACATCCTCGGCATCGTGATCCTGGCGGTGGTGGTGAGCCTGGCCGGTGGCGGCGGCTTTGCCCTCGGCCCGATCCTCAAGCTGGTGGCGGCCGCCGGCGTGTTTGTGGCGGCGGCCCTGTTCCTCAGCCGCACCGCCGCCCCCGCCTTCGACTGGGTGCTGGATCAGCTCAAGGCCCCCGGTGAGGTGGTGGTGGCCAGCTTCGTGGTGCTCTCGCTCTGCTGCTTTTCTGCCCAGGCGATCGGCCTGGAGGCGGCCCTGGGCGCCTTCGCCGCCGGCCTGATCCTGAGCAGCTCGCGCCACACCCATGCCATCCAGGAAACGGTGAAGCCCCTGGTGGCCCTGTTCGCCACGATCTTCTTCGTGCTGATCGGCACCGGCATGGATCTCTCGGTGCTCAACCCGTTTGATCCGACCAATCGCGAGGGCCTGATCGTGGCCGCCTTCCTGCTGGCGGTGGCGATCGCCGGCAAGGTGGCCGCCGGCTGGAGCTACGTGAGCAAGGAGCCCACCAATCGCCTGGTGGTGGGGCTGGGGATGATGCCCCGCGGCGAGGTGGGCCTGATCTTCCTGGGCCTGGGCAGCCAGGCTGGGTTGCTCACCCCGGCCCTGGAGGCCGCCATCCTGTTGATGGTGATCGGCACCACCTTCCTGGCGCCGATCCTGCTACGGGTGGTGCTGGGTGGCAGTTCCGGAGGCCCCGATCGTGACCCCCTCGCCGAAATCCCCACCTGAATCGCCCGCCTCCGGGCGCACCCTGCTCTCCCGCTGGGGACTGAGCTGGGGCGGCTGGCTCGACAACCGCCGCGGCGAGTGGTGGCTGCTGGCCCAGCTGGCCCTGATCGCCGCCCACCTGCTGCCGCCCTGGCCGGCGCCGGGCAGCTGGGGCTATGCCTGGCCCCTGCCGCTGGCCCTCAGTGGCGCGGCGCTGTTTCTGCTGGGGCTGGGCCTGGCCCTGCAGGCGTTTCTGCGGCTGGGCCCGAATCTCACGCCCCTGCCGGAGCCGATGGCCGGAGCGGCCCTGGTCACCACCGGCGCCTATGCCCGCTGCCGCCACCCCCTCTATCAGGCCGTCCTGCTCTGTTCGCTGGGGGTGACCCTGGCCCTGGGCAGCCTGCTGCACCTGGCCCTGCTGCTCGGCCTCTGCGCCGTGCTGGGGGGCAAGGCCCGGCGGGAGGAGCGGGCCTTGGAGCGGGTGCATCCCGACTACGCGGCCTATCGCGTTCGCACGCCGGCGATCATTCCCCGCTGTCTCTGGCTCGACTGGCGAGTGCTGTGAACAGGCCCCAGCCGGCGGCCATCAGGCCCAGGCTGCTGGCCCAGCTCGGCCCCAGGGCCCAGCCCAGGCCGAGCTCGGTGAGGGTGCCGATCGCCAGCGCCAGCGCCAGGCTGGCCAGCACCAGCAGCAGCTGCTGCAGCCCCGGATCCAGCGAGCCCTCCGCCAACGCCTGCTCCAGGCGGGCCAGCGGCAGGCTCAGGGGCAGGTAGAGGGCCAGGGCCCAGAGGGCGATGCCCGGCAGCAGGGCGCTCCAGTCGGGGCCGACGGGGGGCAAAGGGCAGGTGGCGATTCTCCCTAGCATCGGCCCTCATCGCCGCCCGGCCTTGCTCACCCCCATCGCCTGGATCCAGCCCTGGAGTTACCTCGGCCATCCCGTGCATGCGGTGTCGGCCGGTCCGGCTGAGCCGGAGGGGCCCGCGGTGCTGCTGGTGCACGGCTTCGGCGCCAGCACCGACCACTGGCGCCACAACATCCCGGCCCTGGCCGAGCGCCATGAGGTGCACGCCATCGATCTGCTGGGCTTCGGCCGCAGCGCCAAGCCCGCAACTCTTGCCTACGGCGGCGCCCTCTGGCGCGACCAGCTGGCCGCCTATGTGGCGGAGCGCATCGGCCGGCCCACGGTGCTGGTGGGCAATTCCCTGGGGGGCTTTGCGTCGCTGGCGGCCGGCGTGGCCCTGGGTGAGCAGGCCGCCGGGGTGGCGCTGCTCAATGCGGCCGGCCCCTTCAGCGATGAGCAGGCCCCGCCCAAGGGCTGGGGCGCCATCGCCCGCCAGACCATCGGCGGGGCGCTGCTGAAGAGCCCGGTGCTGCAGCGGCTGCTGTTTGAGAACCTGCGCCGGCCGGCCA
>JBILDP010000140.1:0-5988 GCA_044352535.1 Prochlorococcaceae cyanobacterium | reverse complement strand
CACCAGCCTCCATCCCAACTGGAACATCAGCATCTTTCACTACCGCAACCACGGGGCGGATGTGGGCCGCATCGTGGTGGGCGTGCAGGTGCCGGAGGCAGACATGGCCGAGTGGCAGGGCTTCCTCGACGGACTCCACTACCGCTACGTGGATGAGAGCGCCAACCCGGCCTACCAGCTGTTTCTCGGGGCGGCGCAGGCAGGGCTCGTCGCCGACCCCCTGCCCGCCCTTGCCTGACTGCGGTACGTTGCGGGCTCTGAGCGCGGGAGTGCCATGACCAGCGCCCCAGACACCCCCATCCCCGAGACAGGCGGCCTGTCGTTGCCGGCGCGGCTGGAGGCAATTCTGTATTTGAAGGGCCGGCCCCTGAGCCTGGGGGAACTTGCTGAGATTGCCGGCACCAGCCGCGAGGAGGCTGAACTCGGCCTGATCACCCTGATGGCCGACTACGCGCACCGCGACACGGCCCTCGAAATCCGCCAGGAGGGCCAGCGCTATGGGCTGCAGCTGCGCGACAGCCTGGGGGATCTGGTGCAGAACCTGCTGCCGGTAGACCTCTCCACCGCCGCCCTGCGCACCCTGGCCACCATCGCCCTCAAAAAGCGCATCCTCCAGTCGGATCTGGTGGAGCTGAGGGGCTCGGGCGCCTACGACCACATCAAGGAGCTGCTCGCCCAGAACTTCATCGAACGCAAACGCCAGAGCGAGGGGCGCTCCTACTGGCTCAGCCTGAGTGAGAAATTTCACCGCACCTTCGCCGTGAAGCCGGAGGATCTCCAGCCGCGGCGCCAGCAGTCTCAGGCTGCCTGAAGCGGCCCTGCCTAGAGTCGACTAAACATTTGCGGCTTCAGCCCGGTTCGAATGGAAGTGCTTGCCCTGCTCCTGGGCGTGCTGGCCCGCACGTTTTCGATCTATTCGTTGATCCTGCTGGTGCGGGTGCTGCTCAGCTGGTTCCCCAACCTCGACTGGAGCAATCCCCTGCTGAGCACGGTGAGCTCGATCACCGACCCCTACCTCAACGCCTTCCGCGGGCTGATCCCACCGATCGGTGGGCTCGACCTCTCGGCCATCCTGGCGTTCCTGGCACTCAGCCTCGGCCAGCAGCTGCTGGAGGGAGCCAGCATGACCGTCATGGCGGGCTCCTTTCAGTGAACTGGCTGGCTGACTAGCCCTCCAGGGCCTGCTCCAGCGGCAGGAGCTCATCGTCGTCGCCGGCGCGGGTGCGCACCGGGGCACTGAAGCCACGGGCCTTCACGTTGCGGAAGGCGAGGGGTCCCGGGGTACCGGCCGGCACCGAGAGCCGCAGCGCAAAGCTGGACAGGCCAGTCGGCACATCGCCGATCGAGCCCACGCGGGTGCGGTTCTGAAGCACCGGCTCACCGCTGGAATCCACGATCAGGGCAAACACATCGGTGTCGACCACCGGTTTGCGACCGGGATTCTCCACCGTGCCGCGCAGGGCGTAGCAGCTGGCACCGGTCGGTCGCCTGAGCTCGGGCTGGGCACCGACATCGGTGCTGGGGCAGGGCTCCAGCGACACGTCACTCACCCGCAGCTCAGCGGCCCCGGCCGGAGCGGGGGCCAGGGCCAGCAGCAGAAGCAGAGCCAGGGCCCACAGGCCAGGCCAGGGCTGAAAGCGCCAGGCCAGATCGGGTTGTTTCACCTCTGATCTCCGTCGCCTGAAATCACGTTACGGGCGGCGCGGCTGGCGAGCTTCTCCAGGTTGGCACTGGCCACCTCGGCCAGGTCGAGCCCAAGCTCCGTGGACAGCTGGGCCACGTACCAGAGCACATCACCCAGCTCAAGCTTGAGCGCCTCGATCACCTCGGGGCTGAAGCTGCCGCCGCGGTCGCGGATCACCTTCTTCACCTTGTCGGCCACCTCGCCGGCCTCGCCGCAGAGGCCCAGGGTGGGATAGATGGGATTGCTGCCGGCGTTGGGGTAGCGAGCCGTGTGCCGAGATTGCAGCTGATAGGTGGCCAGGTCCATGCCAGACCGCGATGAGACAGGGCCGATGGTAGTTTCAGCCAAATCCAGGCGTCCCGATGCCCCAGCCCGATCTCATGCGTCGCACCAAGATCGTGGCCACCATCGGCCCTGCCACTGAATCGCCGGAACGCCTGCGCGAACTGATCGCCGCCGGCGCCACCACCTTCCGCCTCAACTTCTCCCACGGCGACCACAGCGAGCATGCCGCTCGCATCGCCACCATCCGCCAGGTCTCGCAGGAGCTGGGCGCCCATATCGGCATCCTCCAGGATCTGCAGGGCCCCAAGATCCGCCTCGGCCGTTTCCCGGGTGGGCCGATCACCCTGGCCACGGGCGATGCCTTCACGCTCACCTCGCGCGACGTGGAGTGCAACCAGAGCATCGCCACGGTGACCTACGACAAGCTGGCCGACGAGGTGGTGCCCGGCAGCCGGATCCTGCTCGACGACGGCCGCGTGGAAATGCGCGTGGAGCAGGTGGACCAGGCGCAGCAGACCCTGCACTGCTCGGTGACGGTGGGAGGGGTGCTCTCCAACAACAAGGGGGTCAACTTCCCCGACGTTCAGCTCTCGATCCGCGCCCTCACCGACAAGGACCGCGCTGACCTCGAATTCGGCCTGGCCCAGGGGGTCGACTGGGTGGCCCTGAGCTTCGTGCGCAATCCCTCCGATCTGGTGGAGATCAAGGAACTGATCGCCGGGCATGGCCACAGCACCCCGGTGGTGGCCAAGATCGAGAAGTTTGAGGCGATCGACCAGATCGACGACATCCTGCCCCTGTGCGACGGGGTGATGGTGGCCCGCGGTGACCTGGGTGTGGAGATGCCCGCAGAGGAAGTGCCGCTGCTGCAGAAGGAGCTGATCCGCAAGGCCAACAGCCTCGGCATCCCGGTGATCACCGCCACCCAGATGCTGGATTCGATGGTGAGCTGCCCCCGGCCCACCCGCGCCGAGGTGAGCGACGTGGCCAATGCCATCCTCGACGGCACCGATGCCGTGATGCTCTCCAACGAGAGCGCCGTGGGCGACTACCCGGTGGAAGCGGTGGCCACCATGGCCACGATCGCCCGGCGAATCGAGCGCGACTACCCCCAACGCGTGATCGACAGCCGCCTGGCCACCACCATCCCCAATGCCATCTGCCAGGCGGTGAGCACCATCGCCCGCAACCTCAACGCCGCGGCGATCCTGCCCCTCACCAAGAGCGGCGGCACGGCCCGCAACGTGAGCAAATTCCGGCCGAGCACACCGATCCTGGCGATCACCAGCGATGAGCGGGTGGCCTGCCAGCTGCAACTGTGCTGGGGCGTTAATCCCCTGCTGGTGCCGGAGCAGACCTCCTCCACCAGCACCTTCAGCCTCGCCATGGCCATGGCCCGGGAGCTGGGCTTCCTCCACGACGGCGACCTGGTGGTGCAGACCGCCGGCACCCTGTCTGGAGTGAGCGGCTCAACCGACTTCATCAAGGTCGGCATTGTGTCGGCGGTGCTCTCCCAGGGGATGGGCATCGGCACCGGCTCGGTGAGCGGCAGGGTGCGCCTTGTTGACAGCCCGGAAGCGGCGGGCGCCATTCAGCCAGGCGAGATCCTGGTTGTGCGCGAAACCAGCGCCGCCTTCGAGATGGCGATCCGCAAGGCCAAGGGCCTGATCAGTGAAGTGGGCGGAGCCGACAGCCACGCCGCGATCACCGCCCAGGGTTATGGCATCCCCGCGATCGTGGGCGTGAATGATGCGCTGGCCACCCTGGAGCAGGGCGACATCGTGACCATGGATCTGCAGCGCGGCGAGGTGCATCGGGGCGCCCGCAGCCACAATTCCGACAACGGCGGCGCCATCGTTTAAACACCCGGCACCGTTTGTCCCTCCATGGCCTCCAAACTCCCCATGGGCGAAACGGTGGGGATGGCCCTCTCCACCCTGCGTGCCAACCGCCTGCGCAGCCTGCTCACGATGCTGGGAATCGTGATCGGCAATGCCTCGGTGATCACCCTGGTGGGTGTGGGCAAGGGTGCCCAGAACCTGGCCGAGGGCCAGCTGAGCAACCTCGGCGCCAACGTGCTGTTCGTGGTGCCGGGCAACAACGACACCCGACGCCAGGGCATCGATTTCCCGAAGACGCTGGTGCTCGAGGACGCCCTCGCCATCGCTGAGCAGGTGCCCAGCGTGAAGCGTGTGGCCCCCCAGATCACCCGCAATGAGGTGGTGCAGAGTGGCGGCCAGAGCAGCAGCGCCTCGGTGCTCGGTGTGACCCCGGAATTTCTGCCGGTGCGCCAGTTCGAGGTGGCCCAGGGTCGCTTCTTCTACCCCACCGATCTGCGCTCCGCCCGCAACGTGACCGTGATCGGCCCCGACCTGGCGACCAAGATGTTTCCGGGCAAGCCGGCGCTGGGCCGGGTGCTGCGGATCCGCAACCAGCCCTTCGAGGTGATCGGCGTGCTCGAGCCGAAGGGTGCCGTGTTCGGCCAGAACCAGGACGAGAACGCCTACATCCCGCTCAGCACGATGGTGAGCAAGTTGGCGGGACGCGATCCCACCTACGGGATCAGCCTCAATTTCATCAGCGTGGAAGCGCGCGACGACGCCAGTATCAACGCCGCCGCCTTTCAGATCACCAACCTGCTGCGCCAACGGCACCGCATCCTGCGGGAGGACGACTTCGCTGTGCGCTCCCAGCAGGACGCCCTCACCATCGTGAGCACCATCACCGGGGGCCTCACCCTGATGCTGGGTGCCATTGGCGCCATCTCCCTGCTGGTGGGCGGCATCGGCATCATGAACATCATGCTCGTGTCGGTGAGCGAGCGCACCGAGGAGATCGGTCTGCGCAAGGCACTGGGCGCGCGCAGTGGCGACGTGCTGCTGCAGTTTCTGGTGGAGTCGCTGGTGCTGGCCAGCCTTGGTGGCGTGATCGGCAGCGGTCTCGGCCTGGCCGCCGTGGGTGCGGTGGCTGCCTTCACCCCCCTGCCGGCCGCGGTGGGTACTGGCACCGTGCTGCTCACGGTGGGACTCTCCGGCTCGATCGGACTGTTCTTCGGCGTGGTGCCGGCACGGCGAGCGGCCCGGCTCGATCCGATCGTGGCGCTGCGCAGCCTCTGATCGAGCAGGGTGAAAACACGAAGAAATCCTTAAAGGTGCGAAAGCGTCGCGCTCGTCACCAAACCCACACCCCCGCTGATGGCTAAGTGGTTGGGCTACCAGGGGCCTCTGGCCGTGAACTTCGTGTCGTGTGGATACCGCAACAGCAGCGATCGGATGGTGATCGCCCGCTGCCTCGGCCCAGACCAGTTCTATCTGGAGCGGGTGGTGTTTCCGTTTGAACTCCTCAGCTTCCAGTGCCCGCCGGAGAGCGAGCTGGAGATCTGGACCCACGGCCTCGGCGGCCCGGAACTGGTGGAGCGCATCGGCACCGACGAACTGTTGATCGACGACCACGAGGCCTCCCAGCCGATCGCCCTGGACAGGCGCCAGGCCGAGCCCAGGGAGTGGCAGGAAGCGGGCTGAGCCCCGTTACACTTGTTAAAAATCACTCTCAGCCATGAATCAGCGCTGGCGCGTGCTTGTCCTCTGGCTCCTGCCGATTGCCGTTGTGGCGTTCTTCGGTTGGCAGCTGCTCACAGCCGGTGGTGGTTCAGCCTTCAAGCCGGGCGGACCCACCGTTGCTCCCCGCAACGCCGCCGTGGCCCGCATGAGCTACGGCCGTTTTCTCGACTATGTCGACGCGGGCCGCGTCACGGCGGTCGACATCTTTGACGGCGGCCGCAGCGCCGTGATCGAAGCGATCGATCCCGACCTCGACAACCGCGTGCAGCGTCTGCGGGTGGATCTGCCCGGCGTGGCCCCCGAGCTGGTGAACAAGCTGAAAGATCAGGGCATCAGCTTCGACATCCATCCCCCCCGCCAGGCGCCGCCGGTGCTGGGCATCCTCGGCAATCTGCTGTTCCCGCTGCTGCTGATCGGTTCGCTGATCTTCCTGGCCCGCCGCGGCAACGGCATGCCGGG
>JBILDP010000017.1:0-19488 GCA_044352535.1 Prochlorococcaceae cyanobacterium | reverse complement strand
CCCAGCAGGGTGTCGCCCTGCTGGCCGGCCTGCAGGGCGAGAGCGACAGCCTGGCGCTGTTGCAGCAGCCCAATGCCTGGCCGCCGCTGCTGGAGCCCCTGCTCGGGCGAGCCCTCGCCACGGCCGCCGGTCCCCTGCCGGCGCTGCTGGTGTCCGCAGATGCCGGGCCCTTGCTGTGGAGCCAGGGCGAGGCCGGCTGGCTGTTCGGCACTGGTGCTGAGCAGCCAGCGGTGGAGGAGCTGGAGCCCCAGCTCGCCCAGCAGGGGCTGATCGGTGCACCCCTCCAGCTGGAGGGGCAGGGGCCGGTGCGGGTGTGGACGGCGCTCTCCGCCCCTGATCAACGGGGCCGCCGCCAGGCTGAAGCCACCGAATTGCAGGCTGCGTTGGCCGGCGTGCGCGCCACGGCTTCCGGACAGGCCTGGTGGGCCGAGAACCTGGCTGTGCTGGCCCAGCAGCGCAGCGCCCATCAGCCACCCAGGCAGCGTGTGGCCCAGCTCGAGGCCCTGGCCCAGCCCACGGCCCCCCTGCAGTGGGCTGGTGGCCCTCGACCTGCGCGGCAACTGATGCAGAGCTGGCAGCCCTGGCGCCTGCTGGCCGGTGTGTCCGCGCAGCCGCTCACCCCGGCCGTGGAGGGTCTGGCGGTGGCGCTGGAGCCCGATGGGGCACGCCTGCACTTGAAGGGCCGCCTGGAGCTGGCCTGATCCACCGATCCATGCGCTACCCCAATGGCTGATTCGAAACGCCAGTTGCTGCTGCTGCGTCACGGCATCGCCGAGGAGCGCAGTCCGGATCGCCCCGATGGCGAGCGGGCGCTGACGCCCCGCGGCGTGGAGCGCACCCGGGCTGTGCTGGCCCGGCTGGTGGAACTCGACTTCGCTTGCGATCAGCTGCTCACCAGCCCCCTGCGGCGAGCCCGCCAGACCGCCGAACTGGCTGTTGCCGCCGGGCTGGTGCCGGGTCTGGGGGTGGAAGCGGCTCTCGTCCCGGGCGGTGATCCCCTGCCCCTGCTGGAGCGGGCTGTGGGCATGGCCCGTCTGGCCCTGGTGGGCCACGAGCCCGATCTGGGCGATCTGGCCGCCCGACTGATCGGTGCTCCCGCTGGCGCCCTGGTGCTCAAGAAGGCTGGCGTGGCTCTGTTGCAGCACGACGATTCAGGCGAGCTGTGGCCCGATGGGGGCTGGCGTCTGCGCGTGCTGCTGGGGCCGGCCCAGCTGCTCGGCGGCAGCTAGCGCTACGGCCAGGGGCCGCCGGCCGGCCGTAAGTTCGCCCCAGTGGCATCTCCGGCATGACCAGCAGCGCCCCTGCCAGCACCGGCCCAGAGGCAGCGCCTGCCTTCCGCCCTGGGCTTGAGGGGGTGCCGGCCACCCAGTCGGCGATCTGCGACATCGATGGCCGCAACGGCGTGCTCACCTATCGGGGTTATCCGGTGGATGAGCTGGCTGCCCGCAGCACCTTTCTGGAAACCGCCTTTCTGCTGATCTGGGGCGAGTTGCCGGGCGCCGCCCAGCTGCGCGAATTCGAACACGAGGTGCAGATGCACCGGCGGGTGAGCTTCCGCATCCGCGACATGATGAAGAGCTTCCCCTCCCAGGGGCACCCGATGGATGCGCTGCAGGCCAGTGCCGCGTCTCTGGGACTCTTCTATTCGCGCCGCGCCCTCGACAACCCTGAATACATCTACTCAGCGGTGATCCGGCTGCTGGCCAAGATCCCCACGATGGTGGCGGCCTTCCAGTTGATCCGCAAAGGTCAGGACCCGATCCAGCCCCGCGACGACCTGCCCTATGCAGCCAATTTCCTCTACATGCTCACCGAGCGGGAGCCCGATCCCCTCGCCGCCCGGATCTTCGACGCCTGCCTGATCCTGCACGCCGAGCACAGCCTCAACGCCAGCACCTTCAGCGCCCGCGTGACGGCCAGCACCCTCACCGATCCCTATGCCGTGGTGGCCTCGGCGGTGGGCACCCTGGCCGGTCCCCTGCACGGCGGCGCCAACGAAGACGTGCTGGCCATGCTCGAGGAGATCGGCAGCGCCGATCAGGTGGAGCCCTGGCTCGATCGGGCCATCGCCAACAAGCAGAAGATCATGGGCTTCGGCCACCGCGAATACAAGGTCAAAGACCCACGCGCCGTGATCCTGCAGGGCCTGGCCGAGCAGCTGTTCGATCGCTTCGGCCACGATCCCCTCTATGACCTGGCCCGCCAGCTGGAGACCGCCGCCGCCCAGCACCTGGGCCCGAAGGGCATCTACCCCAATGTCGACTTCTATTCGGGCCTTGTTTACCGCAAGCTCGGCATCCCCCGCGATCTGTTCACGCCGATCTTTGCGATCGCCCGCACCGCCGGCTGGCTGGCCCACTGGAAGGAGCAGCTGGGGGCCAATCGCATCTTCCGGCCCTCGCAGATTTACACCGGTGCAGCCAGGCGCGACTGGGCGCCGCTGGAAGCCCGCTAAGTTTCACCGCATCTGAGCAGTGGTCATGCCGATCGACACGGCCCCTGGGCTGGATCTCCAGACCAGCTTCGAAACGGCCCTGCAGGGGCTGGGCCTGAGCGCCGGTGCGGCGCACCTGCTGTGGCTGCCCCTGCCGATGGTGCTGGTGCTGGTGGCCGCTGTGGTGGGCGTGCTGGTGAACGTGTGGCTGGAGCGCAAGATCTCCGCCGCCGTGCAGCAGCGCATCGGCCCCGAATACGCCGGTGCCCTGGGCATCCTGCAGCCGATGGCGGACGGTCTCAAGCTGGTCTTCAAGGAAGACATCATTCCTGCCCGGGCCGATGGCCTGCTGTTCACGCTGGGCCCGGTGCTGGTGCTGATCCCGGTGATCCTCAGCTGGCTGGTGGTGCCCTTCGGCCAGCACCTGCTGATCAGCAACGTGGGCGTGGGCATCTTCCTGTGGATCTCGCTCAGCAGCATCCAGCCGATCGGCCTGCTGATGAGCGGCTACGCCTCCAACAACAAGTACTCACTGCTGGGCGGCCTGCGGGCGGCGGCCCAGTCGATCAGCTACGAGATCCCCCTGGCCCTGGCGGTGCTGGCGGTGGTGATGATGAGCAACTCGCTCAGCACCGTCGACATCGTCGACCAGCAGACCGGCGCCGGCATCCTCAGCTGGAACATCTGGCGCCAGCCGGTGGGCTTCGTGATCTTCTGGATCTGCGCCCTGGCCGAGTGTGAGCGCCTGCCCTTCGACCTGCCGGAGGCGGAGGAGGAGCTGGTGGCCGGCTATCAGACCGAGTACTCGGGCATGAAGTTCGCCCTCTTCTATCTGGGCAGCTACATCAACCTGGTGCTCTCGGCCCTGCTGGTGTCGGTGCTCTACCTCGGTGGCTGGGGCTTCCCCCTGCCGGTGGAGTGGCTGGCCGGCTGGCTCGGCCAGCCGATCGATGCCCCGGCGGTGCAGGTGATCACGGCCTCGGTGGGCATCGTGATGACGGTGCTCAAGGCCTACCTGCTGGTGTTTCTGGCGATCCTGCTGCGCTGGACCACACCTCGGGTGCGGATCGACCAGCTGCTCGACCTGGGCTGGAAGTTCCTGTTGCCGATTGCCCTGGTCAACCTGCTGGTGACCGCCGGCCTCAAGCTGGCGTTCCCCGCCGTGTTCGGGGGCTGACACCCGACCTGGCCAGACCCCCGGCCCATTGATCACGGCCTGCCGCCATCATGGGCTCGGCAACCCAGAGCTCTCCTCCAGCTCTTCCCTGCAGTATCCCGGCCCCATCGCCTCTCCACTGAGCCAGTTCCATGTTCGGGTTCCTCAAGAAAGTCGGCGACTACACCCGCGACGCGGTGAGTGCGGCCAATTACATGACCCAGGGTCTGGCCGTCACATTCGATCACCTGCGCCGCCGGCCAGTCACGGTTCAGTACCCCTACGAGAAGCTGATCCCCTCCGAGCGCTATCGGGGCCGCATCCACTACGAGTTCGACAAGTGCATCGCCTGCGAGGTGTGCGTGCGCGTCTGCCCGATCAACCTGCCTGTGGTGGATTGGGTGATGAACAAGGCCACCAAGAAGAAGGAGCTGCGCAACTACTCCATCGACTTCGGGGTGTGCATCTTCTGCGGCAACTGCGTGGAGTACTGCCCCACCAACTGCCTGTCGATGACGGAGGAATACGAGCTGGCGGCCTTTGACCGCCACAGTCTCAACTACGACAACATCGCTCTGGGCCGCCTGCCCACCAGCGTGACGACCGATCCTTCGGTGATCCCCCTGCGCGAGCTGGCCTACCTGCCCAAGGGGGAGATGGATCCCCATGGTGTGCCGGACACCGCACCCCGTGCCGGCAGACTGCCGGAGCAGGTGCTTGAGACCCTGCCCAAGAGCGAGCCGGCTGCAGCTGCCGCCAACGCCGCAGCCCCCACCCAGGAGAAGGCCTGATGACGATCGCCTCCACCACCCAGCTGATCTGCTTCGCAGTGCTCTCCATCACCCTGGTGCTTGGTGCCCTGGGCGTGGTGCTGCTGCCCAACATCGTGTATTCGGCCTTCCTGCTGGGTGGTGTCTTCCTCTCGGTGGCGGGCCTCTACCTGCTGCTCAACGCCAGTTTTGTGGCCGCTGCCCAGGTGCTCGTCTACGTGGGAGCCGTGAACGTGCTGATCCTGTTTGCGATCATGCTCGTGAACAAGAAGGAAACGATGGCCGCGATCCCTGGCCTGGGGCTGCGGAGACTGCTGTCTGGCCTGGTGTGCGGTGGTCTGTTCGCCCTGCTCATCCGGGTGGCCTTCACTACCCCATGGGCCCTGCCCGGTCCTCTTCCTTTGGGAGAGGAGGCCACCATCCGCATCGGCGAGCACCTCTTCTCCGACTACCTGCTGCCCTTCGAGCTGGCCTCGGTGCTGCTGCTCATGGCGATGATCGGTGCGATCGTGCTGGCCCGCCGTGACGTGTTCAGCGCCGATGTGATCACCGGTGAGCCGGCTGATCAGGGTCTGATCGAGAAGGCCCGCACCCCCCTTCTTTTGGAGAAGCCCTGATGGAATTCACCATTCCCCTCCAGGCCTACCTGGTGCTTGCCGCCGTGCTGTTCTGTGCCGGCGTGTGGGGCCTGATCAACAGTCGCAATGCCGTGCGGGTGCTGATGAGCATCGAGCTGATGCTGAATGCCGTGAACATCAACCTGATGGCGTTCTCCAGCTACCTGGACGGCCAGCTGATCCGCGGCCAGGTGTTCGCCATCTTCGTGATCACGGTGGCTGCCGCTGAGGCGGCGGTGGGCCTGGCGATCCTCCTCTCGCTCTACCGCAACCGCGAAACGGTGGACATGGAGCGCTTCAATCTGCTGCGCTGGTAGGCCTCTGTCATGCATCTGGGGCGTGTCTGGCTGATTGCACGCTCCGGCAGCCTGGCAGCCGAGCGCATGGCCCGCCGCTGCCGCGACGATCTGGCGGCCGAAGGGGTGGCGGTGGTCGTCGCCCAGAGCGGTCTCACCAGCAACCCCTTCCCTGGCCTCCTGGCTACGGAGGACGCCCTGCCCGACCTGGCGATCGTGCTCGGCGGTGATGGCACGGTGCTGGGCGCGGCCCGTCACCTGGCGCCCCATGGGGTGCCGATCCTCAGCTTCAACGTGGGCGGACGCCTGGGTTTCCTCACCCACGATCCCGCTTTGCTGCGGCTGAGTGGTGACGCCGACAGCCTCTGGCAGCGTCTGCGCGACGACCACTTCGCCCTCGAGCGGCGCATGATGCTGCAGGCCAGGGTGGAACGGGCCGATGGGGTTGCGGATCCGGCTGCGGAGCCCCACCTCGCTCTCAACGACATCTATCTGCGCCCGGCTCTCGATGAGCTCAGCTCCACCTGCGTGCTCGAGCTGGACATCGACGGTGAGGTGGTGGATCAATACCGCGGCGATGGGCTGATCATCGCCACGCCCACCGGCTCCACCGGTTACGCCATGGCGGCCGGCGGGCCGATCCTGCATCCCGGCATCGAGGCGATCGTGGTGAGTCCGATCTGCCCGATGAGCCTCTCAAGCCGCACGGTGGTGGTGCCGCCCCGTGCGCGGTTGAGTGTGTGGCCCCTGGGTGAAACCAGCCGGCGTGTGCGCCTCTGGCACGATGGAGCCGCGGCCACCGAACTGGAGCCGGGCGATCGGGCGGTTGTGGAGCGCAGCCCCCATCCCGCCCTGCAGCTCCTCCTGGAGCAGAGCCCCTCCTACTACCGCACCCTCACCCACAAGCTGCACTGGGCCGGCAGCCTGGTGGCAATGGAGCCCTCCCACAACTGATGCCATGGCCCTGGAAATTGAGCGGCGCTTCCTGGTGCGCGGTGAGCAGTGGCGTGCTCACGTGCGCTGGAGTGCTCTGCTGCAGCAGGGCTACCTGCTGGCGGCAGGGGCAGCTTCCACCGGGCTCACGGTGAGGGTGCGGCGGGCTGGGCAGCAGGCCTGGCTCACGATCAAGGCCAGGCCTGCTATCGAGGCCGGAGCGCCAGCGTGCGCCGATCGGGTGCGTCAGGAATTCGAGTACGGGATCCCGCTGTCCGATGCCGAGCAGCTGCTGCAGGTGGCACCCGTGCAGCTCAGCAAGTGGCGCCATGGTCTTGACCTGCCCGGGGGCGAGTGGGTGCTGGATGTGTTTGAAGGCGCCAATGCTCCGCTGGTAGTGGCTGAGGTGGAGCTGGCCGAACCCGACCAGTTTCTGCAGGTGCCGGACTGGTGTGTGCTCGAGCTCACCGGTCGCCATGAGCTCAGCAATGCCGCGCTGGCCCGTACTCCTCTCTCCCAGTGGCCTCCAGACCGGCGCCAGGATTTGCTCGCCTGGACAGCCCAGCAGGCCCTAGGCTGAATCTGAAGCAAATCGAAAGAAGGCGCGCGTGGGTCACGCTCCCGTCACAGGTCTCTACGACAGCCAGGGCGTGCTCCGTTTCGCAGGACGGGATCAGGCTGATTGCCTTGCGTATGCCGAGCTGTTTGGTCTGGACCCCTGTCACTACTGCCTCTTGCCCCTGGTGCAGAGCAAGGCCGAGGAGTTGGCCGCTGCTGTCTGAACCTCCCGCCCTGGGCTGAGGGGTGGGGATCGGTTTACGGGATCGGTTTACGGGCCTGGGTCGGATCCACCGAGCAGCAATTGAAGCCATCCCGGCAGATCTTGCCGTTGTCCATGGCCCAATTGAGCAGGGCCACGCGGTTTTTGGCACCGGTCTTGGTGAAGATGTTGCTCACGTGGTTGTCCACCGTGCGCTTGCTGATCGTGAGGGCTTCGGCGATCTCCTGATTGGTGAGGCCCTGGGCCACCAGCTCGATGATTTCCAGCTCCCGTGCCGAGAGGTCGCGCTCCGCGGGATCCCGATGCAAGCTGTCGCGCTGGGACGCGTCGCGCTCTGGGGCCGGCCGCTCGACGCGTTGGTCTTCCATCCGCCCATGCCGGCAGCCAGAAGGGCACTGTAGGCAGGGCCGTGCCGCATGATGGGGGCCGGAATTGCGTCGTCTGGCTTGCTGCTGCAACGGGTTCTGGCTTCAGGGGCGCCGGCGGTCACGGCGGAGGTGACACCGCCCCGCGGCGGCGATCCTGCCCGCACCCTGGCTGCTGCAGAGACCCTGCGGGGCTGGGTTCACGCCGTGAACGTGACCGATGGCAGCCGGGCTGTGATGCGGATGAGCAGCCTGGCGGTGTGTCGGTTGCTGCTCGACAGAGGTCTGGAGCCGGTGTTGCAGATGGCTTGCCGGGATCGCAACCGCATTGCCCTGCAGGCGGATCTGTTGGGTGCCCATGCCCTCGGCCTGCGCAACCTGCTCTGCCTGACCGGCGATCCGGTGCGGGCCGGCGATCAGCCCACGGCGCGGCCGGTGAATGAGCTGGAGGCGGTGCGGCTGCTGCAGCTGGTGCGCCAGCTCAACGGCGGCCAGGATCCTGTTGGTGGCGACCTGCCAGACGGGCCTACCGACCTGTTCGCCGGGGCGGCCGCCGATCCGCAGTCACCGAGTTGGAGCGGCCTGCGTCAACGCACTCGTCGTAAGGCGGAAGCGGGTGCCCGCTTTGTGCAGACCCAGATGGTGATGGACGCCGATGCCCTCAGGCGCTTTGTCGAGGAGATCGCCGCCCCCCTGGGTTTGCCGGTGCTGGCTGGGGTGTTTCTGCTCAAGTCGGCCAAGAATGCCGCGTTCATCAATCGGGTGGTCCCAGGCGCCGCCATCCCCCAGACCGTGATCGACCGATTGGCGGCGGCGGCCGATCCAGCGGCGGAGGGGATTGCGATCGCGGCTGAGCAGGTGGCTCGATACCTCGACATTGCCCAAGGGGTGCACCTGATGGCCGTTAAGGCCGAAGAGCGCATCCCGGCGATCCTGGAGCAGGTGGGATTCAGGCGTGTGCTGCCGGCCCAGGGGCGTTAGACAGCGGCCTGACTGATGGCCAGATCGGTGCCGAGCAGTTCGGCCAGGGCCTTCTGCTGGGGGGATGGTTCCACCACATCCTGGCGACGGACATCAGTGATGAGCCAGTCGAGCGCAGCCTCCTGAAGATCGAAGTGATCACCATTGCGGTCTACGCAGTAGCGACCGAACACCAGCTTTTCCACAAGCCTCACGCCGGGGCCGATGCGTGAGTAGTCGAAGATGATCGAGTTGTCGATCGTGGCGCCCTCGCAGATGTGGCAGCTGGGGCCGATCATGGCGGGACCAACGATCGTGGCTCCGTCTTCGATCCTGGTCATGCCTCCCACATACACCGGGCCCTGCACATTGATCTTGTCCCAGTTGGCGGCCACATTCAGACCGGCGTAGATGCCAGGGCGAACTTCCTTGCCCGGGATCTGTACCTGGCGAACCTCGCCTTGCAGAACGCTGCGGATCGCCTGCCAATAATCCGGCACCTTGCCGATATCCACCCATTCAAATTCCATGGGTAGGGCGTAAAAGGGTGCTCCGGCTTCCACCAGGCGGGGAAACAGGTCAGAGCCGATGTCAAACGGCATATCGCTGGGGATGTAATCCAGCACTGCGGGCTCAAAGATGTAGATGCCCGTGTTGATCATGTCACTGGCGGCCTCGTCGACCGCCGGCTTCTCCTGGAAGGAGCGCACACGGCCGTCGGCATCCGTGACAACCACGCCATAGCTGCTCACCTGCTGTTTGGGCACCCGCTTGGTGATCAGGCTGGCCAGGGCACCTTTCTCCCGGTGACGCCGTACTGCTTCGGTGAGGTCGAGATCGATCAGGGCATCACCGCAGAGCACCACAAAGGTGTCGTCGAAGAAGGGCTGAAAGTTTTGAATCTTCTTGAGCCCGCCTGCCGACCCCAGCGCATCGCCAATCAGCTCGCCATCTTCAATACGGCCTTCAAAGCTGTATGCGATCTGAACGCCAAACCTCTGGCCATCACGGAAGTAGTTCTCGATCTCCTCGGCCAAGTGGGAGACGTTTACCATGATTTCGTTGAAGCCGTGCTCCCGCAGCAGCTCAAGCAGAAACTCCATCACCGGTTTCTGCAGGATCGGGATCATCGGCTTGGGAATGGTCTGCGTGATGGGACGCACCCTTGTTCCCTTGCCGGCCGCCAGGATCATCGCCTTCATCGGCGTTTGCTCACATCGGTCGGATGAGCCACTCTAGTTGCAGTCCTCAGGCAGCCAGGGGTGTGAAAGCCGGCCCCTGCTCTGGCACGAGGGGCAGTTGCACGCTCTCGCCAGCGTCTAGCAGGCGCCGGAGGCGCAGCGGACCAAACAGCCCTCCGTCCTGTTCCAGGGCCAACTTGCCCTGGTGGGTGAGAAACAGCAGAGCCCAGAACACGCCCACCCGGTCCCGGTCGAGCTCTTCGGCCGCATTGTCGGCATCCACCTTCCCAGCCCAGGCCTCCACAAGCTCATCGAAGCCCACCCAGTCCATTGCGGCGCGCCATTCGAGTAAAAACCGGCTCAGGGCAGCGGTGGTTTCGGGCAGTTTCTCCCGATGGGCCAGTGCCGCCACCTGGGCGATGGCCGCCCGCTCGCTGTAGCGCCTGGGCCGCTGGCGTTGGCGTGCACGCAGCTCCTCCGTCTCGATCCGCTCGGCAATGTCCTCCAGTTGGCGGATGAGTTCCCCAAGGGTCACCGGTCTTTGCAGGGGCGGTGGTGCCACGGGGCGCCGCCAGAGGTGGCGCTCGGGCCGACGTGGCAGTTCGACGCCGGCCTGCATCAGCCAGCCCTGCCCATCCTCCTCGAACCCGAACTCCAGCTCCTCCTCCAGCACTGGCTCAGGCGGGAAGGTGGCCGCTTCCAGCACCTCGGCCTTGAGCGCCACCAGCACCGAAGCTGCCAGGAAGGCCTCGCTCGTTTCGGCCAGATCCTGCTCGTAGCTGCCGCCCAGAGCCCGCACCAGCCGCGGCACTTCGATTCGCTGACGCAGCTGATCGAGAAAGCCGTCGACCACGGCGATCACATCCACGTCCCAGGGGTCGAGTTCGCCACGCTCGGCTGCGTCCTGCAGCAGCCGGATGGCCAGCCTGGCGCCTGTTTCAGCCAAGACTGACGGCCAGCTCCCCAGGCGCGACTGCGGTCACGCTACCGGTCAGGGACCCATCTCGCCACATCACACCACATCTGGCGTGGAGGCCTGGTGTGATGGGCGGTCCTGGATCGGAGTCAATTCACCGAGACGGATACGTCGGAAGCGCTGTCGGCCTCGTTGTGCTGCTGGGCCGAGCTCTGGCCGGCAGCGGGCAGCAGCCCGAGCTGCGCATCCACGGTGGCCCGATAGCGCTGCAGGTCGTTTTCCAGCTCCTGGATGCGCACCTGCTGGGCCTGGAACTCACTCTGGCTCTGCAGCGCCTCCACTTTGCGCACCACGCCCGTCCACACCGCAAACACCCAGGCGGCGGTCGCGCCCACTCCGCCGACGACCAGCAGCAGTGCAGCCAGGGGCATGGTGGCCTTGAGCCCAGGCAAGAAGTTGACCGTGGTCGGAGCGGTGTTCTCCAGGGTGAACATCACCATCGCCAGGCCGAAGCTGAAGATCAGCAGGAAGTTCAGCTGTTTCATCGCGCGTTGCCGCTGTCCGCCAACTGGGAAATCAAGGTAGTCAGGGTTCCTGCAGGCAGTCAGTCATGGCGTCGATCACGCCCAAGATCGTCACAGTTGGGCCGCTTCGCTCCATAGGTTGCGGAGTGGCCTGGTTCAGCCGCCGATGGCTGGGGCCACCAGAAGTGGTTGGCGGATCAGCCCAGCTCCCGCTGGCCGCTTGAGCGCCTGGAGTGCAAGCTGGTCGCGGTTCACGAGCGCCTCGATTGAGGCCCGGTACGTGTCGGTCATGATCCGCGGGTAGAGGCCGATGCCGATGATCGGCACCAGCAGGCAGCTGATCACGTAGATCTCGCGGGGCTCCGCATCCACCAGGTGGGTGTGGGAGGCGAGCTCGGCGTTTTCCTTGCCGAAAAAGATCTCCCGCAGCATCGAGAGCAGGTAGATGGGGGTAAGGATCACGCCCACCGCTGCCAGCACGGCGATCACCACCCGGAAGCTGAGGGTGTAGGCCTCACTGGTTGCAAAGCCCACGAACACCATCAGTTCGCTCACAAAGCCGCTCATTCCAGGCAGGGCCAGCGATGCCAGGGAACAGACAGTCCAGAGCGCAAACATCTTGCGCATCTTCTGTCCCACGCCGCCCATCTCATCGAGCAGCAGGGTGTGGGTACGGTCGTAGGTGGCACCCACCAGGAAGAACAGGCTGGCTCCGATCAAACCGTGGCTGATCATCTGCAGCATTGCTCCGCTGGTGCCGAGGGCGCTGAAGCTGCCGATGCCGATCAGCACGAAGCCCATGTGGCTGATTGAGCTGTAGGCGATCTTCCGTTTCAGGTTGCGCTGGGCAAAGGAGGTGAGAGCGGCATAGATGATGTTCACCACGCCCAGCACCACCAGCAGGGGCGCGAACTGGGCATGGGCCGCCGGCAGCAGCTGGGCGTTGAAGCGCAGCAGGGCATAGCCTCCCATCTTCAGAAGGATGCCGGCCAGCAGCATGTGCACCGGTGCCGTGGCCTCGCCGTGGGCATCGGGCAGCCAGGTGTGCAGCGGCACGATCGGCAGCTTCACCCCGAAGGCGATCAGCAGGCCCGCATAGCAGAGCACCTGGAACTTCAGCGGGAAGTCCTTGGCCATCAGCGCGCTGTATTCGAAGCTGGTGCTGCCACCGAAGAAGGCCATCGCCAGCCCCACGATCAGGATGAACAGTGAGCTGCCGGCCGTGTAGAGGATGAACTTGGTGGCGGCGTATTGACGCTTCTTGCCCCCCCAGATGGCCAGCAGCAGATACACGGGAATCAGCTCCAGTTCCCAGGCCAGGAAGAACAGGAGCATGTCCTGCACGGCGAAAACGGCGATCTGGCCACCGTCCATGGCCAGCAGCAGGAAATAGAAGAGCCTGGGCTTGAAGCTCACCGGCCACGCCGCCAGGGCTGCCAGGGCGGTGATGAAACTGGTGAGCAGGATCAACGGCATCGACAGGCCGTCGGCTCCCACTGACCAGGCCAGTCCAAGGCTGGGCAGCCATTCCACCCGCTCCACCAGCTGCAGGCCCTCCACCGCGGGGTCGTAGCCGTTGAGGTAGCCCCCCACCGTGAGCAGGAAGGTGGTGAGCGCCACTCCCAGGGCAAACCAGCGCACCTGACGGCCGTCGCCCTTGTCGGGCACGAACGGGATCAGCAGTGCGGCCGCGATCGGGAACAGGATCGAGGCGCTCAGCCAGGGAAAGGCCACGGAGACAGGCTCTGCGTTGCTCGGAGTGTAGAAATTTCGGCCGGGCTGTCCCTGTTGTGGTGCGGGGAGTCACACAGTTCGTCGTTCTCTGCCTCCGTCCGACAGGCCGGCGGTGGGGCTGGGCTTGAGGCGGCGCAGGGCTTCAAACGGCCTGCGGCCGTATGCAGGCGAGCGAGGCAGCTCTGAACTCAGCTCAGCCCAGCGACCCGAACAGCACCACCAGGGCGACCACGCCGCCGAACACGATCAGGGCATAGAACTGGGCCCGGCCGGTCTCGAAGTACTTGAGTCCTTCGCCGCTGCCCAGGGTGAGCAGGCCGGTGAGATTGACCACGCCGTCCACCACCTTGGAGTCGACGTCGAGCACGGATTTGGCCAGCTTGCGGCTCCCCTGCACAAACAGTTTGTCGTTGAGGGCATCGAGGTACCACTTGTTTGCCAGGAAGGCATTGATGGCGGGGAAGCGGTTGGCGAACAGGGCCGCCATGTCGAGCTTGTGGAGGGCATAGGCGAGCACGGCCACGGTGATGCCCGCCACAGAGATCACCACAGAGGCTCCGGCCAGGGGCAGGAATTCGCTCCAGCTGAAGTGCTCGGCCATCTCGGCAGCTTCATGTGGATCGAGCAGGCCGGCGAAGCGGCTGTGCCAGGGGGTGCCCAGCAGACCGATCAGCATTGACGGCACCGCCAGCACCGCCAGGGGCATGGCCATCTGCCAGCTGGATTCGTGCGGGTGTTCGGCATGGTGGCCGTGACCGTGTTCGTCGTCACTGCCGCTGGCCTTGCCGGCGGCGGCCATCAGCTGGGCTGCCATGGCCTTGTCGTTGCCGCGGAATGGGCCCTCAAAGGTGAGGAAGTAGAGCCTGAACATGTAGAAGGCGGTCATCCCGGCGGTGACAAAGCCCATCGCCCAGAGCAGGGGATAGGTGTTGAAGGCCTGGCCGAGGATCTCGTCCTTGCTCCAGAAGCCCGCCAGGGGGGGGATGCCGGCGATCGCCACACAGCCGATGAAGAAGGTGGCGGAGGTGATCGGCATGTACTTGCGCAGGCCACCCATCAGGCGCATGTCCTGGGCCAGCACCGGCTCATGGCCCACCACCTCCTCCATGGCGTGGATCACCGAGCCCGAGCCCAGGAACAGCATCGCCTTGAAGAAGGCGTGGGTGACCAGGTGGAACATGCCGGCCACCGGGGCGCCGCAGCCCATGGCGAGCATCATGTAGCCCAGCTGGCTCACGGTGCTGTAAGCCAGCCCCTTCTTGAGATCCTGCTGGGTGAGGGCGATCGAGGCACCAAGAAACAGGGTGATCGTTCCGATCACGGCGATCGTGAGCTGCACCGCCGGGAAAGGCTCATACACAGGCTGCAGGCGGGCCACCAGGAACACGCCGGCGGCCACCATCGTGGCGGCGTGGATCAGGGCGGAGATCGGGGTGGGGCCCTCCATGGCATCGGGCAGCCACACGTGCAGAGGGAACTGGGCCGACTTGGCCATCGGCCCCATGAACACCAGCAGGCAGAGGATCACCGCCACGCCGTTGCTGAGGCTGCCGCTCGCAACCGCACCCTGGAGGCCGGCGCCGATCTCCTCGAAGCCGAAGCTGCCGGTGGCCCAGAACAGGCCCAGGATTCCCAGCAGCAAACCGAAATCCCCCACCCGGTTGGTCACGAAGGCCTTCTGCGCGGCGTTCGCGGCACCGTCGCGGTCGTACCAGAAGCCAACCAGCAGGTAGGAGCACATGCCCACCAGCTCCCAGAACACATAGATCTCGAGCAGGTTGGGGCTGATCACCAGGCCCAGCATCGAGCTGCTGAACAGGGCCAGGTACGTGAAGAAACGCACATAGCCCTTGTCGTGGGCCATGTAGCCGTCGGAATACACCATCACCAGAACGGCGATGGTGGTGACCAGGGCCAGCATCACCGCCGCCAGGGCATCCACCCGGAAGCCCATCTGCAGGTTGAACGTGCCGGCACTGGCCCAGTTGAACAGCACCTCGGTGGGGCCTGCCCCGGCCAGTTGCTGCGCCAGGATCGCGTAGCTGAGTACCGCCGCGGCCCCCACACAGCTGATCAGCAACCAGGCCACAGGTTTGCGCAGCCGGTTGACCGTGCGGTTGAAGCTGATCAGGCCCAGGCCCACCAGGCAGGCCCCGGCCAGGGGCAACACCGGGATCAACCAGGCAAGTTCTGCGGCTGAAGGCATCCCGGGGCTCTCCCTTGGGGCGGGCTGGAGGGAGTGTAGGCAGAGCCCGCCTGGGATTCTGCGGATCTGTGGCGGAGTGCTGGCGCGGCGATCAGCCCAGCCAGTGGGCCAGGGCGGTGCGTGAGAAGGCGGTGGCCCCCAGGCCGATGAATTGATGGGCCCACCAGAACACCCCAACGGCGATGGCAATGCCGAGCTGGGCGGGCCGCAGCAATTCGCTGAGCACCAGCTGCTGACGGCCATCGAGCACCGCTGCAAACGGGATCACTGAGGTGCTGGCCCTGAGTTCGTCGAAAGCTGGTCCGAAGCGGTTGGCCTGGCGGCGGTCGCCGTTCCACACGGCAAACAGGTGGTGGGCGATCAGGCCGATGCAGGTGGCCACCATGAAACTGCTGCCGATCCAGAGCAGGTGGGTGGCGCACCAGAGGATCTGCCCCACCGCCTGGGGATGACGGCTGATGCGGATGATCCCGGTGGCGTAGAGGCGCACCTGGGGCTTCAGCACCGCCGGGATCTCCAGCAGGTTGTAGGTGGCCGGGTAGAGAAAGAGGAAGCTGATGGCCGTGCCAATCCACACCACGGGCACGATCCAGGGCTGGTCCTGCAGGTTCCAGAGGCGGATGCCGTCGTAGCGGTGGGCGAGGAAGTAGCCGATCACCACCACGGCCGAGGGGATGCTCACCCCGGCGAACAGCAGTCGCCAGGCCCGCTCGCCGATGCGCTCGGCGCCCCAGCTGCGCAGGGAGGCCCCGCCGCTGTGGATCACCGCGAAGGCCAGCAGCAGGCCGAGCATCACCCAGCTGCTGTGATGGAGGGAGCTGGCGGGCACGGCAGTGGGGATGTGAAGCTGCGGATTCTGGCGCCGGCCGGTCCCCCTAGAGTTTCGCTTCGCCTGCAGTCCTCCTGGCCTGCATTCCCACTGCCCCTTGCCGCTGGTCCCTAGGCCCACCGATGGCAGATCTGCCCTTCACCCTCGACCAGCTGCGCATCCTGCGTGCCATTGCCAGTGAGGGCAGCTTCAAGAAAGCGGCCGACAGCCTTTATGTGACCCAGCCGGCGGTGAGCCTGCAGATCCAGAACCTGGAGAAGCAGCTCAGTGTGAGCCTGTTTGACCGGGGCGGGCGCAAGGCCCAGCTCACCGAGGCGGGCCACCTGCTGCTCAGCTACTGCGACCGGATCCTCAGCCAGTGCCAGGAGGCCTGCCGCGCCCTCGACGACCTGCACAACCTCAAGGGCGGCTCGCTGATCGTGGGCGCCAGCCAGACCACGGGCACCTACCTGATGCCCCGCATGATCGGGTTGTTCCGCCAGAAATATCCCGATGTGGCGGTGCAGCTGCAGGTGCACAGCACCCGTCGCACCGGCTGGAGCGTGGCCAATGGTCAGGTGGATCTGGCGATCATCGGCGGTGAGCTGCCCAGCGATCTCAACGAACAGCTGCAGGTGGTGCCCTATGCGGTGGATGAGCTGGCCCTGGTGCTGCCCACCAAGCACCCCCTGGCCCGCCTGCCGGAGCTCACCAAGGACGACCTCTACCGCCTGGGCTTCGTGTGCCTCGATGCCCAGTCGACCACGCGCAAGATGGTGGACCAGCTGCTGGCTCGCTCCGGCCTGGATGTGGCCCGGCTCAAGATCGAGATGGAGCTCAACTCCTTCGAGGCCATTAAGAACGCTGTACAGAGCGGCCTGGGCGCCGCGTTTCTGCCGGTTGTGTCGATCGAGCGGGAACTCTCCGCCGGCACCCTGCACCGGCCCCAGGTGGCCGACCTGCTGGTGCGGCGCCAGCTCAAGCTGATCACCCACCCGGCCCGGTATTGCTCCCGCGCCGCCGATGCCTTCCGCCGCGAGGTGTTGCCGGTGTTCGCCAGCGCCGACAGCCCGCTGCGGCGCCCCCTGCAGGCGGCTCAATCCCAGGCGGCCGCCGATGCAGAGACCGCTCAGAACTGAATCAGATCAGAACTGATCGGCCTCCGGGGTGATACCCACGCTGTCGTCGGCGACGCCCTTGGTGATGAACTTGTTTTCGGTGGTGTCGGTCTGGTAAACGCAGCGCACGATCGGCTTGTCCTTGATCGAGCCGATGTAGGCAAAGGTGTTCATCCGCTGCTTGCACTGCCGCATCTGCTCGGCGGTCACCGCCCCCTCCTTCTGCAGCACGCTCCAGTTCTCCCGCCGGATCACACAGCCGGGCTTGAGCGAGGGCTGGGTCACGAAGCTGGAGCTGGGGTTCATCGTGGTGTACAGCTCAATGTCCATCACGAAGGCGCTGGCTCCCCACTGCCGGCAGAACTCCGGATCCGGTACGGCCATGTCGAGCTGCTGGGAGCTGGCGATGTTGCCCTGGTTGCCCTGGGTTGTGCTGGAGATGCCGGTACCGATGCCGATGCCCACCACCAGCACGCCGGCGAGGATCGCGAGCGTGCCCACATTGAATTGAATCGGCCCGCCGCCGCCCGGGCCACCACCCCCACCGGGACCGCCGCCACCGGGGCCGCCACCGGGAGGACGTCCACTGCCACGCCGTGGCGGATCCGCGTAGCGATCTCGGTACCGATCACTTCCGCGATCACCCCCGCGCTCCCCGAACCGTGCGCCTCCTCGCTCGGCGTAGGCGCGCTCCCCTGAACCCTCGTCAGAGCGGTCGTAGGCGCGGTTGTAGGGGCGTTCGCCGGCGCGGCTGCGGGTCACAGGGTTTCGGGGGTGCGGGGCAGGCCCATCGAGTAGTTGAGCACCCGGCAATCGGGGTTGTAGCGGAGCTCGCCGGCCTGGAGCAGCTGGCGGATCGTGCCCTCCAGCTCCGAACCGATGCGGCGCAGGTTGTACTCGCTCAGCTCTGCTCCGGCATGGGCTGCCACCAGATCGCGAAAGCGCTGCTGCACCTTCTCGAGCACCGGCTGGTCCCAGAGGAATTCGTTGTCGGGGTCCACATCCAGGGTCAGCTGGCTGGGGTCAGACACCAGATCGCCACCCTCAACCCGGGCCGTGAACAGGCGCACGTGTCGGGTGGTGGATTTGAGCAGAAGATCGGCCATGGCTCCTGGAGCGGCACCCGGTGGGCCAACTCTAGGAACCCGCCCCCTCTATGGTTGCGGCTGGTTTCTTCCGTGGATATGCGCGTCGCCATCGCCGGTGCCGGACTGGCTGGCCTGGCCTGTGCCAAGTACCTCTGCGACGCCGGCCATACCCCGATCGTGGTGGAAGCCCGCGACGTGCTGGGTGGCAAGGTGGCGGCCTGGCAAGACGAGGATGGCGACTGGTATGAAACCGGTCTGCACATCTTTTTCGGTGCTTACCGCAACATGCGCCAGCTGTTTGCGGAGCTCAACATCGAGGACCGGCTCCAGTGGAAGAGCCACTCGATGATCTTCAACCAGAAGGACAATCCTGGCACCTACAGCCGATTCGAGTTCCCAGATATCCCCGCCCCTTTCAACGGTGTGGCGGCAATCCTGGGCAACAACGACATGCTCACCTGGCCAGAGAAAATCTCTTTCGGCCTGGGCCTGGTGCCGGCGATGCTGCGGGGGCAGTCCTACGTGGAGGAGTGCGACAAGTATTCCTGGAGCGAATGGCTCAAGCTTCACAACATCCCCGATCGGGTGAATGACGAGGTGTTCATCGCCATGGCCAAGGCGCTGAACTTCATTGACCCCGATGAGATCTCCAGCACCGTGGTGCTCACGGCGCTGAATCGCTTTCTGCAGGAGAGCGACGGCTCGAAGATGGCCTTCCTCGATGGCAACCCGCCCGAGCGCCTCTGCCAGCCGATCGTGGACTACGTGACGGCGCGTGGTGGTGAGGTGCACCTCGACTCTCCCCTGCGGGAGATCGAGCTGAATGCCGATGGCACGGTGAGCGGCTTCCGCATCGGCGGCATCAAGGGTAAGGAGGGCTACACCCTCACGGCAGATGCCTATGTGAGCGCCATGCCGGTGGATCCCTTCAAGCTGCTCATCCCCGAGGCCTGGAAGTCGATCCCCTACTTCCAGAAGCTCGATGGGCTGAACGGCGTGCCGGTGATCAACATCCACCTCTGGTTTGATCGCAAGCTCACCGAGATCGACCACCTGTTGTTCAGCCGCAGCCCGCTGCTGAGCGTGTATGCCGACATGAGCAACACCTGCAAGGAATACGAAGATCCCGAGCGCTCGATGCTCGAGCTGGTGTTCGCCCCAGCCAAGGATTGGATCGGCCGCCCGGATGAGGACATTGTGGCCGCCACGATGGAGGAGCTGAAGCGCCTGTTCCCGCAGCACTTCTCGGGCGACAACCAGGCCCAGCTGCGCAAGTCGATCGTGGTGAAGACACCGCTGTCGGTCTACAAGACCGTGCCCGGCTGCCAGCAGCTGCGGCCCGACCAGGCCAGCCCGATCGCCAACTTCTTCCTGGCCGGTTGCTACACGATGCAGCGCTACCTGGCTTCGATGGAGGGGGCGGTACTGAGTGGTAAGCAGTGTGCTCAGTCGATCGCCGCTTCGCCCCTTGCTTCAGGCGCCGGCGCCGCTGCGCCGCAGCCGGCAGTGGCGGCCTGAGTCGGCTGGTGCCCGCGCCATTCGCCAGCACTGCCCTCCCCAGCCTGGAGCAGGCCTACGAGGATTGCCGGCGGGAAACCGCT
>JBILDP010000139.1:0-6013 GCA_044352535.1 Prochlorococcaceae cyanobacterium | reverse complement strand
CTCAGCGCTGAGGTGGCTCTGCTGGATCTGGCGACTGCATGAACATGGTTCGGCGCAAGCAGGCCCCCGCTGGCAGCGCAGCTGACCTCCACCCTGCCGCCCTGAGCCAGCCATTACTTGCGCCGATCGAAGCCTGGTTCGCCCACCAGGGCTGGACGCCCATGCCCTTCCAGCGCCAGGCCTGGCAGGCCTATCTGGCTGGTGAGAGCGGCCTGATCCAGGTGCCCACCGGCTCCGGCAAAACCTATGCCGCCGTGATGGGGCCGATCGCCGAGCTATTGGCCGACCCCGGCCCGGGGTTGCGGTTGCTCTATCTCACCCCCCTGCGGGCCTTGAGCCGGGATCTGGCGCTGGCGATCCAGGCACCGATCGACGCCATGGGTTGGCCGCTGCGGTTGGCGATCCGCAACGGCGACACGTCGAGCCACGAGCGCACCAAACAGCTGCGCACGCCGCCCCAGATCCTGATCACCACCCCCGAATCGCTCAGCCTGTTGCTGGCCAATGCCAAGGCACCAGAGCTGTTTGGCCAGCTGCAGGCCGTGGTGCTCGACGAGTGGCATGAGCTGATGGGCAGCAAGCGCGGCGTGCAGGCCGAGCTCTGCCTCAGCTGGCTCCGCCAGCTGCGCCCCGCGCTCCGCACCTGGGCGATCAGCGCCACCATCGGCAACCTCCAGGAAGCCGCCCGCGCCGCGGTAGGGGTCACCGTGCCGGAGCCGCGGATCGTGACCGCCCCCATCCAGCGCGCCACGGCGATCCGCTCGCTCCTGCCCGATTCGATCGACGGCTTCCCCTGGGGCGGGCACCTGGGCCTGCGCATGTATGAGGAGCTGGTAGCGGGCCTCGATCCGGCCGTCTCCACCCTGCTGTTCACCAACACCCGCAACCAGGCCGAGCGGTGGCACCAGTGCCTGCGCTTCGCCTGCCCGGAGATGGAAGGCGCCCTGGCCCTGCACCACAGCGCCATCGACCGCGCCGAGCGCGAGGCGATCGAAGCCGGCGTGAAGGCCGGCGCGCTGCGCTGGGTGGTGTGCACCAGCTCGCTGGATCTGGGGGTCGACTTCCAGCCGGTGGAGCGGGTGGTGCAGATCGGTTCGGCCAAAAACCTGGCGCGGCTGCTGCAGCGCGCCGGCCGCAGCGCCCACAGCCCCGGCGGCACGTCGCAGGTGCTGTTCATGCCCACCAACGCCCTCGAGCTGCTGGAGGTGAGCGCCATGCGACGCGGCCTGGGCGAGGGTCTGGTAGAGACCCGCCAGCAACCGCGGCTGGCCCTGGATGTGCTGCTGCAACACCTCACCACCCTGGCCTGCGGCCCTGGGTTGGATCCCGAAGCCGATCTGGAAGGGGTGCGTTCGGCCTGGAGCTTTCGCAACCTGAGCGAGAGCCAGTGGCAGTGGTGCCTGGATTTCCTGGAACACGGCGGCCGCTGCCTCGGCGCCTATCCCCGCTACCGCAAGCTGGTGCGCGACGGCAACATCTACCGGGTGGTCGACAAGACCATCGCCCGCCTGCACCGCTTCAACATCGGCACGATCACCGCCGATCGCTCCGTCACCGTGCGCTTCGTGCGCGGCGCCGTGATCGGCCATGTGGAGGAGGCCTTCATCGGCCGGCTCAAGCCCGGTGATGTGTTCTTCTTCGCCGGCCGCCAGCTGGAATTCGTGCGCCTGCGCGAGATGACCGCCCAGGTGAAGGCCACCACGAAAAAGAGCTCCACGGTGCCGGCCTGGGCCGGCGGCCAGATGGCCCTCTCCGATCTGCTCAGCCGGCACCTGCGCGCCGAAGTGGATCGCTGCGCTCGGGCCCTTGACGGCGAGGCCGGTGATCAGACAGACACGCTCGACACACCCGAACTGCGGGCGCTCGAACCCCTGCTGCAGCGCCAGGCCGAGCTCTCACGACTGCCCCGCGCGGGGGAATTCCTGGTGGAGGTCTGCCGCAGCCGCGAGGGCAGCCACCTGTTCGCCTTCCCCTTCGAGGGGCGCTTCGTGCACGAGGGCATCGGCTTTCTCTGGGCCTGGCGCCTGGCCCGCCACCGCCCCAGCACGATCACCGTGTCGGTGAACGACTACGGCTTCGAGCTGCTCGCCCCGAAGGGTTACCCCTTCGACGAACTACTCGAGCTCCACGGCGACGACCTGCTCGACGTGGCATCTCTGGACAGCGACCTGGAGCAGGCAGTGAATCTCTCCGAGCTCTGCCGCCGCCGCTTTCGCGCCATCGGCCAGGTGAGCGGCCTGATCACCCAGGCCATGCCGGGCCAGAACAAGAGCGGCGGCCAGCTGCAGATCAGCGCCGCCCTGCTGTTCGACGTGTTCCAGAAGCACGAACCGGACCACCTGCTGCTGGAGCAGGCCCGCCGCGAGGTGATCGAGGAGCAGCTGGAGCTGCCGCGCCTGCAGGCCGCCCTGGAACGCCTGGCTGCCAGCCACTGGCTGCTGGAGCGCACGCCCCGCCCCGGCCCCCTGGCTTTTCCGCTGCTGGTGGAGCGACTCAACAACCGCATGAGCAACGAATCAGTGCTGGAGCGGGTGCAGCGCCTGATCGCGGAAGCTTCGGCGGCAGAGAGGTTGTGAGGTGTGCAGCCGCCCGATGGCATCCACAGACCATTTCGGGCCGTAGCTGCAGTGATCGCATGCAGGTTCAAGGCCTGCTGCCAGTGCTCTCACAATCCCTGTCTGGTTGATGTCATCCGTTCGCCAGTGCACCAGCTGCCTCTGCTTTTGCCGCTTCCTGTTCAGTCAGCTGCGCAAGTTCCTCTCGCCGACGAACCTTGGCAGCGGCGCCAGCACCTGAGCCACCAGCGACGTCCCGCCCATCACCATCCGCTCGTGGCTGTGACAACTGAGCATTTCAACGAATAGCTGTGGTATCGCCCAAACTATGGATATCCGCGGCTCAGCGACTTTGCGAGGCCAACATCTTGCCCCAGCATGTCAATCAGAAGGGCTTCGAGCAGAAGCCGTCACGATTCCATCGCGACCACAGACAAGCAACGAAACTAAACCGAAGGACATGATCAATGGAATCCAAGACCATGCAATACAGTCATGCCCCACACAGCCAAAGCCAAGTCACTTGCAAATGTTAGGCGTTAACGGTTTTCAAAATCGCAAGCATCGTGCGAAACAGGCGAAGCAAAGACGGGGAACAGGGGTCAGCAAGTGCGCCCCGAAGCATTCGTTCAGGCAAGAAGTTCATCGTTAAAGCCATGTGTCAAATGGTATAATCATCAAGCTTGAGCCCGTTGCAGCCGAAAAGTGCGCCCCAATTTAATCCTTCACATCGGAACCTACAAAACCGGGAGCACCGCGATTCAAGCCTTTCTACGCCAAAAAGATGCGCGCCTGCGGGACCAGGGCTTTCTGTATCCAACAATTCCGAAGAACAAGCAAAGCCATACTTATTTAAAAAAAGAAATAACTAACGCACTTGAATCAAATGGCAAACTACAGCCATCTACATGCGTTAACACCATTGCTCAGCAAATTGAGCAATATTCACCGAGATCTGTAATACTCAGCTCCGAGCACTTCTGGCCTACCTCTCCCCGGCTTACCAGGCTAATAATTTCATCGATAGAGCACCTCTTTTCGCGCATAGAAGTCATCATATATCTCAGACACCAGCGCGACCTTTGGATGTCGTTATATAGCCAGTTTGCCAAAGGCCTGAGCGTCACTCCCTCCCATGCAACATGGGGAACATCTGAATACTGCGGCAAAGACATTACCGATCACGGCATGTATTATGCGAACGTCTTAAGTGGGTACCGTAATGCCAGCGATAAAATAACTATCAATGCTCGCATTTACGAGAGGTCACTCTTCCCTGACCGCGACGTTGTGTCTGACTTTGCCACAACCTGCAAGCTGAGCATGCAACACCTAGGCGATGCCAGCAGTGCCGGCTCTAACGAATCTCTCGGCTGGAAGGGAGTTGAGTTTTCTAAAGCTTTGGCCATTTATTATCATCACGATCTACAGCGAAGGCAAATAATCTCCAGGGCAATGCGAAGAGCGTTCAACCATTCTCGTAAACTTGGATTTAGCGGATGGCTCGGCAAATCACCCAACAAACTGACCAAGGATGACCAAGAAAAAATCTACCTCCATTATTCCGACAACAATAACCTCCTATCAAGAGATTACTTTGAATCAGTGGATATATTTCCCACATGGAAATGCCTCCCCGTGGACCCCAATTCACTAGGCGACATCCCCCCTGAAGAAAACTCGGAACTAGCCGCCTTCATGCTGTCGCGAACAGACGACGAGACCCTTCAGGATGCGTTCCGACATATGGGCATCAAGACCTGATCGCAGGCTACAGAAATCCATACACGCTCCAATACTCGTGCAGAACATTTAATGTGCTCGCACCGTGAAATACGCCCCAACAATCTTTTGATGCAATCAAAATAGTGCGAAACCATCAATAAATAATTTGATCCAGTGCTCTGGATGCAATCAGGTGCAATTAGGTGCATAGTTACGGCCCCATGAACCATTAATCCTCTGCCAAATCAACGCAGTAGTGTCGATCAGTCATCCGACATGGATCAAGGTCTGACCAGAAGCAAACACTGCCTTCGCAAGCCTTGTTGACTGTTGGGTGATCGACCAGCTTGAGCAGTTCGCGGATATCAGAGCGCTGGGATTTTTGGAGTCACTCCCCAGGCCAGCAGCAACAAAGAGCTCTGATGCTCCCCATCTCTGAAGCAGCCGATCCCATCGGTCGATTCCAGCCCTAGAACTGAAGAGGCCGATGGGCTAGTGCAGGTTGGGGCACAGACTGCGCGAGTGGATCCGATGGAAGCCGGATTCCGGAATCCGGCTGGCCCAGCTGCCGGCTGCCGTTCTGGCGGTCGGACTCATCGCCACGGCCGTCTCCAGTGAACTGGTGCGCCAGGCGGGCGCGAGCCGCCATCGCCGCATCGAGGCCAACCTCACCGAAGCGGTGCGGGTGGCGGTGAACAACCGCCTGGAGGTGAACATCGCCCTGCTGGCGGCGGTGAAGGGTCTGTTTGAAGCCTCCACCGACGTGACCCGGGCTGAATTCGCCCGCTTCGTGCAGACGGCCGCGACCGCCGGCACGCTGCGGGGGATCCAGGGTGTCGGTTTCAGCCGCGCCATTGCCCCCGCCCAGCTGGCCGCCAGTGAGCGCGCCATCCAGGCGGAGGGCTTTCCCCATTACGAGGTGCGCCCTCCCGGCCACCGCCCGCTTTACACAGCCATCGAACTGATCGAGCCATTCGACTGGCGCAACCAGCGGGCCTTCGGCTTCGACATGTATTCCGAACCGGTGCGGCGCGCGGCCATGGAGCGCGCCCTGCGCACGGGTCAGGCCAGCCTCAGCGGCAAGGTGGAACTGATGCAGGAAACCAACGACGACCTGCAGGCCGGCAGCCTCATCTATCTGGCGATCCATAAGAACAACCGCTTTCTGGGTTGGGCCTATTCGCCCCTGCGCCTCACCAACCTGATCGGCACGGCCATCAACGGCATCGACAACCCCGACCTGAAGGGCGCCTCAATCACGGTGTTCGACGGCACACAGCCCGATCCCAGTCAATTGCTGTTCAGCAGTGAGCAGCGCAGCGGCCGGCCAGCCGGCACAGATTGGCACCAAAACGCCAGCGACCACCGCTCCATCGAGGTGGCCGGTCGTACCTGGCTGGTGGGGATTGCGCTGCGCCCAAACCTGGTGGGAGCCTCCGGCATCGGCAGGGAGTACTGGTGGAGCCTGTGCGGCGGCCTGCTGGCCACGGGTCTGGTGACCCTGATCACCTGGCAGCTGGTGCGCAATCAGCTGGCCACGCACAAGGCCCTGGCCCTGGCCCAGAAAGCGGCGCAGGAGCGTGCCCTGGCCAGCACCGTGTTCGCCGCCAGCAGCCAGGGCATCGTGGTGACTGATCCCGATGGCGTGATCCTCACCGCCAACCAGGCCTTCAGCCGGCTCAGCGGCTATGGGCTCGAGGCCATCCATGGCCAGCGCACCAACCTGCTCAAAT
>JBILDP010000016.1:0-19528 GCA_044352535.1 Prochlorococcaceae cyanobacterium | reverse complement strand
CGGCTGTTGAATCCGTTTGGCTGAATCTCATTGTTGCCCCTTTGGGATTGTCGGCAACCTGAATCCTTGCGTCCTCAGTGCAGTCGTAATGAAATGATTTCTGACTGTTTCAGCGGTGAATGACACCTATTTAGCCCAGGGTAAGAGCATTGTGCGGGTGTGTTGCGCGATCTGCGCGGTATCGGTTGAAGGCTGCGCATTCTGCTTGGTTGGCCAATGCGTAATTGGTCAACTCCTGCTGGGAGGATCGGGCCTTCGTGGTTGCCTGTGAGGGGGCCTGCTGCTCTGCGATTCTCGTGCCCATCAACTGTCACATCATTGGTGGGGAACCATGAGGCGACACACTCAAGCCTGAATCGTCAACCTTGAAGGATATTCTTTGAGATAGGCGATAAACATTTCGAGGCTCATCGGCTTGGCAAACCAATAGCCCTGGCCCCAGTCGAAGTCGTGTTCATGCAGCCACAATCGCTGCTCATCGGTTTCGATGCCTTCAGCGGTTGTGTGGAGCCCGAGATCGTGTCCCATCTGTTGCATCAGCGTCAGCAGGTGATCGCTGGGTTTGTCTGGGTCCTGAATCCGGCGCACAAAACTGCCGTCGATCTTGAGGGCGTGCAGTGGTGTGTTGTGCAGCCTGCTGAGGGAGGAATAGCCAGTGCCGAAGTCATCGATGGCCACCAGCACATGGCGATCGCGCAGGTCGTTGAGGAACTCCAGCAGGTGTGTGTCGCTCTGCTGCAGGGCCTCCTCGATCAGCTCAACCTGTAGACGCCAGCCTGGGGGGAGTGGTTCCCGTCCCAGCAGGTCCAGGAGCTGGTGTCGTTGCAGGGGATCGTCGAGCAATTCCGCTGAGAGATTGAGGCTCAGCAGCAGGGGGTGATCTGGCAGGGCCTCGGCAATCAGCCGGCTGGCCCGGATTGCCTTGTCGATCAGTGCCAGATCCACCCGAGCCGTGAGGCCGGCCCGCCGAGCTGCCGCCAGCACGGTGGCAGCCTCAATCAGGCTGCCTTTAGCGTCGCGCCAGCGCACCAGCGCCTCCACCCCCATCACAGCGCCGCTGCGCAGATCCACCAGAGGTTGGAAAAAGGGCTCCAGTTCGCCGTCGCGCAGGGCTCTGTGCAGGGCAGCCTCAAGACTGATGTCCTGCTGGGCTTGGATGCGGGTGGCCAGGTCGATGAAGCTGAAGTGGCTGCCCGGCTGGGAACGGGCGATCTGCTGGGCGATGGCCGCATCGGCCAGCAGCGTTTCGGCAGTGGCGTAGTTGCCCTTGTAGAGGGCAATGCCGATGGCCACCTGGGAACTCAACAGCTGGCCAGCCACCGGCACAGGCTTTTCCAGCTGCTGGCTGAGGGTGCCCGCCAGCAGGGCCAGTTCCTCCTCGCGGCTCACATAGGGCAGCACAGCGATCAGCTCGTTGTCGCTGAGCCAGGCGTAGTGGGCATCGCTGGGCAGCAACTGCTGCAGAAGCTGGTTGCAGTGATGGCGCCATTGCTCCGCGGCCGCGTTGCCGAGGGTGCTCTGGAGACGCTTGAGCTCCTTGATGCCAATGCGCAGCACGGCCAGGCAGGGCTGATGGTCTTCCCCCACCATCAGTTCAAGCATCTGGATCACCTCGGGGGCGTTGCGCAGGGGGAGATCGCACCTTTGGGCCCAGCCCTGGCTGAGCTGCTGACGCTGCTGTTCGCTGGCGGCCAGCAGCCTTCCTTCGCGCTTCAGCTCCATCAGCTTCACGGTCTGCCGGGCGAGCCGCTGAAGCGCGTCGATCTGGGTGGCGCTCAGCCGTCTCGGCTCGGTGTCAACCGCGCAAAGGCTGCCCAGGCTCATGCCGTTGGCTGAAACCAGTGGAAAGCCGGCGTAGAAGCGAATCCGCGGCCCCTCCACCACCAGTGGGTTGTCGCTGAAGCGGGCATCTTCGCGGGTGTCTTCGACGATCAGGGGCTGTCGCTGCAGGATCGTGTGGCCGCAGAAGGAGATCACCCGCGGTGTCTCCTTGGCCTGCATGCCGATGCAGGTCTTGAACCACTGGCGGTTTTCATCCACCAGGCTCACGATTCCGATCGGTGTGCCGGCGATTGTGCGGATCAGATGGCCGATATCGTCGAAGGCTTCCTCATCTGGAGTGTCAAGCACCCCATAGGAGCGAAGTTCGGCCAGGCGGGCGTCGTCGTTGACCGGGATGGGGGCTTCCTGCATGCCCGGGAGACACCACAGGACGATCGTAGCGAGCTTGCGCTGGCGCTGCACACACTCATGAACATTGCGTGTGGTTAGGCGTGCGAGATGGCGGGATGCTGACTAGCTTCGCTGTGGGAGGTGTGTTGGTTTGGCGTTTCAACGTGGCACTGGAGCTCAACGTGGCGCTCGATTTGTTGCCAGGGGAAGCGTTCGGCTGCTCGCCCTGACCGGCTTGCTGAGCTTGGTGATAGGGCTCGTTGGCTGCAGGGGCGGCCGCCTGAGCGCGGTGAAGGTGCCGATCGCCAGTTGGCCCGGTTACGAATACTTTTACCTGGCACGTCAACGCGATCTTGATACACGCTCTGGCCTGCGTATTGAGCTGGCGGAGTATCCCGACCCCCAGTCGATTGTGCATGCTTACCTGCGTGGCGAGTTGTCTCTGGCCCAGCTGACTACCGTGGAGGCGGTGGATCTCTGCGGTCGTGCCCCCCAGCGCTGCCCGGTGGTGGTTCTGGTTCTCGATGAATCCCGTGGCGCTGACCAGCTGGCTGTTCATCGCGGCATTGCCTCCATCGCCGCTCTCAAGGGGCGCACGGTGGCGGCCACCTATTCCACCCTGGGGCCCTATGTGCTGCACCGGGCCCTGGAGCGCCACGGCCTCAGCTTCAGCGACGTGAAACTGCGCAACATGCCCATGGCCCAGATGCCCAGTGCCCTGGCCAGCGGCGAGGTGCAGGCGGCTGCGTTTTTCCCCCCCTTCAGTGATTACGCCGCCCGTGATGGTCAGTCACGGGTGCTCTTTGACAGCCGCAGCATCCCCGGCGAAATCTTCGATGTGCTGGTGGTGGCTCCCGACTTTCTGCAAGAGCATGGGGCGTTGCTGCCGCCCCTGCTGCGGGCCTGGCAGGAGGCTCACCGCGTGGCGAAGATCGAGCCCAAGGAGGCAGTGGCGCTCATGGCCAAGCGGGAGCAACTCAGCCCGGCCGAGTTTCGCGCGGCGGAGCGCGGTCTCATCTACTTCAGCCTTGAGCAGCAGCGCGAAATGCTGCGTCCCGGTGGCCTGATCGCCACCAACCTGGAGGCGGTGCAGCGGGTGCAGCAGCAGCTCGGTCTCACCCGGCCGGATGCTCCTCTGCCGGCAGTGCAGGGGGGCTTCGTGGAGGCGGCGCTGCGATGAGTTCCGGTCGCTGGCGTTGGTGTGCCCGGCTTGCCGCTGTGGTGCTGTTGCCCCTGGCGGGTGGCTGCAGCCTGCCGTCCGCATTCCAGCCCCTGGTGCGCCTTGGCATCACCGATTGGCCTGGATACGAATACTTCTACCTGGCCCAGGAGTGGGGTCTGGCGGAGGCCCAGGGGCTCCGGCTCCAGGTGAACCAGCACAGTTCGCTCAAGGATCAGCGCTTTTCCTACGAGCAGGGCGATGTGGATGCGCTTGCCACCACCGTGAGCGAGGCGTTGGCGATCTGCCAGGAAAAGCCGCAGCGCTGCCCCCGGCTGGTGCTGGTGCTGGATGAATCGATCGGCGGCGACCAGCTGATCGCCCACCGTCGGATTCCGGGCCTGGCAGGACTGCGTGGCCAGAAGGTGGGGTTGGAGCGCAGCGTGCTGGGGGAATACCTGTTGCTGAGAGCCCTGGAATCGGTGGGTCTGGGCCTGGGCGACGTGCAGCTGGTGTACGCAGGTCCCCGTGCCCTGATTGACCTGATGCGGGAGCAGGGTCTGGCGGCGGTGGTCACGTACTCCCCATACAGCGCCAGTCTGGTGAATCAGCCCACCCATCACACGCTGTTCAGCTCCAGCCGATTGCCGCGCGATGTGGTGGATGTGCTGGCTGTCAGCCCCGACTTCGCCCAGCGCCACCCCCAGCAGGTGGCGGCACTGGTGAACACCTGGTGGATGGCCCGGCGGGAGGCCCGCCGCCGCCCGGCCGAGGCCCAGGCCTTGATGGCCCGCCGGGAAGGGATCCCGGTGGAGGATTTCCGCCGTTCCGAGGCGATGCTGCGCTACGTGGATGGGAGCCAGCAGCGGCTGTGGCTCATGCCCGGGGGATGGATGGAAACCACGGTCAGGCGCATGGCTCAGCGGCTGCAGGCCGCCGGGCGCCTGCCTCGCGCCATGCCCCTGCCCGAGGTCACCTCCCAATGGGCTGGAGGTGATGGCGGGCCATGAAGCTGCCAGCCCTGCTGCCGAGCCGGGTGCGCCGACGTCTCCTGCTGCTGAGCCTGGCGGCAGCGGCCTTGGGATCGGCTTCGCTGGCCCTGGTCACGGCCGTGCTGGTGCTCGGTCTCACCTCCACCCAGGTCGAGCAGAGCGCCGAGCGGGCCGAGCGGGAGTTCATCTCCAGCCTCACCAGCTTCCAGCCCATCTATGAGGTGCAGCGCAAGATGCAGCTGGAGGCTGCTTCCGGCGAGCTCCAGCTCGCCCTGGTGGTGGATCAGCGGGGGCAGGTGATCGCCGCCAGCAACCAGGCGCTCGTCGGCGAATCGCTTCAGAGCCTGGCCGGCAGCGCCAAGCCAACCTCACCCCTGCATCACCTGGCCTTCTGCGGCCCTCAGCAACTCGGCCTGGCCTGCCTGGATCGCCAAGCCAGCCATTTCCATGGGCCCTTGCCCTGGGTGGGCGGCGAGCACCTGGTGCGCTTCACGCCGGTGCCTCTGGCTCTGGCCGGTGGCGGCGCCCTGGCCCAGCGCGGCACCTTGATCACCGATTTCGATCTTCAGCCCCTGCTGCAGCAGGCGGTGCTGCTCGGGCTGCAGGTGTTTGCCCTGGGTCTGGTGCCGCTCTCGCTCACCTGTGTCTGCCTGATGCTGGTGGTGCGACAGCGGCTGTTTCCGGAGCTGCTCAGCCTGGCCCAGACCGACGCTCTCTCCGGGGTGCTGAATCGCCGCGCCTTCTTTGAGGCCGTGTCTCTCCGGCTCGAGCAGGCGGCCGCTACGGACCAGCCGGAGGTGGTGGCCCTGATTGATGTGGATCACTTCAAGCAGATCAATGACACCCATGGCCATGCCGCCGGCGATGAGGTGATCCAGGCCATTGCCGGTCTGCTGGAGCACGGCGTGCGTCGCAGCGATCCAGTTGGGCGGCTGGGCGGCGACGAATTCGCCCTGCTGCTGGCGACCACCGCGCCCCAGGCCCATGAGCTGCTGGAGCGCTTGCGCAATCGGGTTGCGGCACAGCCGATCGTGCTGGCTGATGGCCTGCGGGTGTCGATCACCCTCTCGATCGGCATGGCGGCGCGCGGCGGTCGTGCTGGCAATCGCTTGCAGGAGCTGTTGGCCGCGGCCGATGCCAGCTTGTATGTGGCCAAGGACCAGGGTCGCAACCGTGTTGTGGACCTGGAAGGCCAGCCCCCCGACGGCTGGCAGGTGCGTATTGCCTGATGGCCCGTTTTCTGCCCCTGCATCAACCCATCCTGGAAGCGGGCCTGCCCCTGGTGCGGCGGCTGGAGGGGATCCATGCACGCATCATTGCCCTCGAGCCGGCGATCAGTCGGTTGGCCTTTGCCGTTTATCAGCCCCAGAACGACCTGCTCAGCACCTATGTGAGTCACAACAGCAGCGGCCGATCCCTCTCCTTCTATGACCGGCGGCTGGCCACGATTCCCTCGCTGGTGGCTCTGCGCGATCAGCGCCAATGCCGGGTGATCGACGACCTGAAGATCGACCTCTCCCCCACCACACCCCATAGCTGCTGGTTGCTGGAGCAGGGCTGGTGCTCGTCGTTCACGCTCCCCCTGTTTCAGTCGGAGGGGCTGCTGGGCTTTCTCTTTCTCAACGCCCAGCGTGCCGGTGTTTTCTCCGATGCATTGCTGGAGCGTTTGGAGCCCCATCTCGAGTTGCTGGGAGCCCTGATCCAGGGGGAGCTGGCCGCCATCGACAGTCTGCGGGCGGCGGTGCGACTGGCTTTGCACATGACCGGCCTGCGCGACCCTGAGACCGGTGCCCACGTGGAGCGCGTGTCGCTCTACAGCCGTCTGATTGCGATGGAGCTGGGTCGTCGCCGCGGGCTGCCTTCTGATTTCGCCGAAGACCTCTACCTGTTTGCCGCCCTGCACGACGTGGGCAAGGTGGGCATCCCGGATCGCATCCTGCGCAAGCCCGGGCCGCTGGATCCTGAGGAGCGCCGCACCATGGACAGCCATGTGATCCGCGGCATGGATCTGGTGGAGCAGCTGATCACCGGCCTGCACTTGGTGGCCGATCCGAAGATGGAGCTGCTGCGGGCTGTGGTGGCGGGCCACCACGAGAAGCTCGATGGCAGCGGTTATCCCCGAGGCCTGCAGGCGGAGCAGATTCCACTGGAGGCGCGCATTGTGGCGGTGGCCGACATCTATGACGCCCTCAGCCAGCCCCGTTCCTACAAACTGTCGATGCCTGAAGACCAGGTGCAGCAGATCCTGCACGAGATGGTGGCCGCAGGCCAGATCGACCCCGATTGTGTGAATGTGTTGCTGGCGGCCCGTGAACAACGACAAGCTATTGCTGCCGCTTACAGCGACTGAGGGCCATGCATGCGGACAACTCAGCACTGGAGCATTTTCGCGAGGAGTGGCTGGGCAGGCAGTGCGACATGCGCCGCCACAGCAGGCATCCCCTGTTCGAACCGCTGATTGCCTGGCTGCAGATGTCCACCGCCGGCGCCTCGCCGATCCGTGCTGATGTGATTGATCGCAGCCAGGGTGGGCTCTGCCTGGCCGTGGCCAGTCCCTGTGTTCTGCAGCCCGGGGATACCCTCCGGCTCACGATTCATGCGGGGCCGGAACCGGAACTCCGCCACGTGCGGGTCTGCTGGCGTGAGGAAACCGCCCTGATCGTGGCGCTGGGCGTCGCTTACGACGACAGCTGAGCAGCCCTGTCCGCCAGTGGCTGGCCGCTGGCATCGAGGATCTGGGCCTCGATCGACCACTCAAATTCGCTGCGCACACCTGGTGGGCCCGAAAAGGTGCCGGTCACCGCGGCGGTGAGCTCGGGCTTCGAGGAGGTGGCCAGGGGGATGTAGCGGTCGTCGATCACGCCCATGCCGCTGGGGTCGAAGCCACGCCAGCCGGCGCCGGGCAGATACACCTCGGCCCAGGCGTGCAGGTCGTAGCGCTCAGGCCTGGGCTCCACCAGGTGGTAACCACTCACGAAACGGGCTGGCAGACCTACGCAGCGGCAGGTCTCCACCATCAGCATCGCCAGGTCGCGGCAGGAGCCCACCCGCTCTTTGAGGGTGCGGCCAGCCGGCCAGGCCGGGCCCACGTGGCGCTGGGTGTATTTCACCCGGTCCTGGATGATTTCCACCAGCTGTTGCAGAAACATCAGCGCCCGCTGGTCGCTGCCCATCAGGGCCTCCTGGGCCAGATCCACCGCCGCCGGATCGTGCTGGCCGTTGGGGAGCCAGCCCTCCAGCGATCCCATCAGGTCGCCGTTGAGGTGGCCCACCGGGTAGGGCAGCTGGGGTTCATTGTCCTCCAGGCAGGCCTGCAGAAGTGGTGCGGTCTCGGTTTCCACTTCGCTGGTGGCACGCACCTGAAAGTTGTCTGTGCTGCCCTGGAAGCGGGCCCGCAGGATCTCATCGCCGCTGGCGGCCACCAGCGGATAGAGGCGGCTGGGTTCCGGGCTGATCTCGAGGTGGAAGTGCAGCAGCCGCTGGAAGCCGTGGCCGCGCGGCTTGAGTCCGAAGCGGTGCGGGCCCAGCTGCACCGGAGCGCTGTAGCGGTAGGAAAAGGTGTGGACTACGCGGGCACGCATGTGGAGTCGGCGATGAAGTAGCGCTGCTCGATCAGCCCGTGCAATCGGTTCAGATCCTGCTGCAGGCCGTCGACGGCCTCGTGCAGCCCGCCGGCGATCAGGGCATCGATGCTCGTGTAGCTCCAGCGCGCCAGGGTGAGGCCGCTGAGGCATTCCAGGGCATCGGGGGCGCCTGGCACCGATTGACCGCTCACGATGCGCAGGGTGTCGTTGATCCGTTCGAGGCAGTGGCGCACCGAGCGGGGAAAGATCGGATCGAGCAGCAGAAAGGCCGCCACCGCCCGGGGTTCGATCACCTGTTGACGCGACTTGCGAAACATCTGATAGGCACCGGCACTGCGCAGCAGCGAGATCCACTGCAGCTCATCGAGCACACCGCCCACCTCATCGGGGGAGGGGAGGAGCAGAAAGTACTTCACATCGAGGATGCGGGTGGTCTTGTCGGCCCGCTCCAGCACCCGGCCCAGGCGACTGAACTGCCAGGAGAGATCGCGGCTGAGGGTGGCGTCGGTGATCCCGTAGAAGAGCTGGCAATCGCGCCGGATCGAGCGCAGCTGCTCCTGGGGTGGCTGGCTCCAGAAGCTGTCGTTGTCGAGCAGGGTCCAATAGAGGTCGTTGATCTGCTCCCACATCTCCGTGGTGATCACATCGCGGATCTGGCGGGCATTTTCACGGGCGTGCCCAATGCAATTCACGATGCTGTTGGGATTCGCCTCTGCCTTCACCAGAAACTCCACCACCTCCTGGGGGCGACCGCTCGGATAGAGCTCATCGAAGAGGGTGCGATCGCCGCTGGCATCGATCAGGGGCAGCCAGGGCTCGGCGCTGCCGGGTGGGCAGTCGAGCGCCATGGCTTCGCTCACTTCCACGAATCGTGAGATGTTCTCGGCGCGCTCCACATAGCGGTTGATCCAGTAGAGGGAATCGGCAACCCGGCTCAGCATGGCGCCACCTCCTGGGTCGCTTCACAGGTTTCGGCCACGATCCAGGTGTCCTTGCAGCCGCCGCCCTGGGAGGAATTGACCACCAGCGAGCCGCGGCGCAGGGCCACGCGGGTGAGGCCGCCGGGGCTCACCCAGGCGCCCTTGCCGCGCAGCACGTAGGGCCTCAGATCCACGTGGCAGGGGAACAGTTCCCCCTCGCTGAGGGATGGCACGGTGGACAGCTCGAGGGTGGGCTGGGCGATGTAGTTGCGCGGATCCGCCTGGATCCGCTCGGCAAACTCAGCGATCTCGCTGCTGCTGGCATGAGGGCCGATCAGCATGCCGTAGCCGCCGGCTTCGGCCACCGCCTTCACCACCAGCTCGCTGAGGTGGGCGAGCACGTAGGCCCGGTCCTCCTCGCGGGAGCAGAGATAGGTGGGCACGTTGGCGATGATCGGCTCCTCGCCCAGGTAATAGCGGATCATCTCCGGCACGTAGGCGTAGATCAGCTTGTCGTCGGCCACGCCGGTGCCCGGGGCATTGGCGATCGCCACCCGACCGGCGCCATAGGCGCGCATCAGGCCGGCCACACCCAGCATCGAGTCGCTGCGGAACACCTCCGGATCGAGGAAGTCGTCGTCGATGCGGCGGTAGATCACGTCCACCGGCTGCAGACCCCGGGTGCTGCGCATCCACACCCGTTCGTCGTGGCACACCAGATCGCGCCCTTCCACCAGCTGGATGCCCATCTGCTGGGCCAGGTAGCTGTGCTCGAAATAGGCGCTGTTGAACACGCCCGGTGTCAGGAGCACCACCGTGGGGTTCTCCGTCCAGGGGGCCAGTTCCCTCAGGGTCTGCAGCAGGCGGGAGGGGTAGTCGTCGATCGGCTGCACCGTGCGTCCGGCGAACAGGCTCGGGAACATCCGCTTCATCACCCGCCGGTTTTCCAGGAAGTAGGCCACGCCGGAGGGACAGCGCAGGTTGTCCTCCAGCACCCGCCAGGTGCCTTGGCCGTCGCGGATCAGGTCCAGGCCGGAGATGTGGCACCACTTGCCAAGCTGGGGCTTGAACCCCTGCAGCTGGGGCCGCCAGCCGTGGGAGCTCTCCACGTCGGCCCGGGGGATCACGCCATCGGCCAGGATTTTCTGGGGGCCATACACATCGGCCAGAAACAGGTCGATCGCCTCAAGCCGCTGGATCAGGCCACGCTCCAGCTGCTGCCAGTCGGCTGAGCTGATCAGCCGGGGCAGGGGGTCAAAGGGCAGGATACGTTCGCCGCCGTCGCGGCCGCTGCCGTTGAGCCGGAAGGTGGCGCCCAGGCGTTTGAGCAGCATGCCGGCGGCGGCGTGATTGCGATTGAGGGTTTCCAGGCCCAGCTGCCCCAGGGAGGAGAGCAGGGGTCGCAGGGCACTGCGGGGTTGATCGGTGGCGCTGAAGTATTCGTCGTAGCCCTTGTTGGGCCTGTAGTCGGTGAACATGACCTGGCCTGCGGTGGCGAGATCATGCAGAGCAACGCTGCCCGTCCGGGTCACCGTTGCTACGAAACCACAGGCACTCTGCCGGGATTTGTTTACTGCGTCAGAGAGCTAGAGCAGGAAGTAGCGCTGCGCCATCGGCAGTTGTGCCGCCGGTTCGCAGGTGAGCAGCTCGCCATCCGCGAATACCTCGTAGGTCTGGGGGTCCACCTCCACCTGGGGCAGGGCGGTGTTGTTCTTCATCGCTGCTTTGCCGATGCCCTCGCGGGTGTTCTGCACCGGCACGCAGAGGCGGTTCAGTCCTAGCTGTTGGGGCACACCGGCATCGAGGGCGGCCTGGCTCACGAAAGTGAGGCAGCTGGGGGCCAGGGCCTTGCCGTAGGCGGCGAACATCGGCCGGCCGTGTACCGGGCCTGGGGTGGGAATCGAGGCGTTGGCATCGCCCATCTGGGCCCACACGATCGAGCCCCCCTTGATCACCAGCTCCGGCTTCACCCCGAAGAAGCCCGGCTTCCACAGCACCAGATCGGCCAGCTTGCCCACCTCCACGGAGCCGATCTGGCTGTCGAGCCCGTGGGCGATCGCCGGGTTGATCGTGGTCTTGGCGATGTAGCGCTTGAGGCGGGTGTTGTCGTTGCGGCTGCCGGCAGCGGCATCTTCCGGCAGGGCGCCGCGCTGCACCTTCATCTTGTGGGCGGTCTGGAAGGTGCGGGTGATCACCTCGCCCACCCGGCCCATGGCCTGGGAGTCGCTGGCGATGATCGAGAAGGCGCCCAGGTCGTGGAGGATGTCCTCGGCGGCGATCGTTTCGCGGCGGATGCGCGACTCAGCGAAAGCCACATCCTCCGGGATCCTGGGATCGAGGTGGTGGCACACCATCAGCATGTCGAGGTGCTCCTCGAGCGTGTTGACGGTGTAGGGGCGGGTGGGGTTGGTGCTGCTGGGCAGCACGTTGGCCTCACCGCAGATCTTGATGATGTCGGGGGCGTGGCCGCCGCCGGCCCCCTCGGTGTGGAAGGTGTGGATGGTGCGGCCGCCGATGGCGCGGATCGTGTCCTCCACGAAGCCCGCTTCGTTGAGCGTGTCGGAGTGGATGCACACCTGCACGTCGAGCTGGTCCGCCACCGTGAGGCAGCAGTCGATCGCCGCGGGCGTGGTGCCCCAGTCTTCATGGAGCTTGAGGCCGCAGGCGCCGGCGCGCACCTGCTCCTCGATCGCCTCGGGGGTGGAGGCGTTGCCCTTGCCGTAGAAGCCCAGGTTCACCGGCAGCCCTTCGGCCGCCTGGAGCATGCGGCTGATGTGGAAGGCGCCCGGGGTGCAGGTGGTGGCGTTGGTGCCGGTGGCCGGGCCGGTGCCGCCGCCCAGCAGGGTGGTGACGCCGCTGGCCAGGGCGGTCTCGATCTGCTGGGGGCAGATGAAGTGCACGTGGGTGTCGATCGACCCGGCTGTGAGGATGTGCCCCTCGCCGGCAATCGCTTCGGTGCCGGGGCCCACCACGATGGTCACACCGGCCTGGATGTCGGGGTTGCCCGCCTTGCCGATGGCACAGATGCGGCCGTCGCGGATGCCGATGTCAGCCTTCACGATTCCCCACCAGTCGAGGATCAGGGCGTTGGTGATCACCGTGTCCACCGCCCCTGCGGCGCGCGTGGTCTGGGCCTGACCCATGCCGTCGCGGATCACCTTGCCGCCGCCGAACTTCACCTCGTCGCCATAGACGGTGAAATCCTTCTCCACCTCCAGGATCAGCTCGGTGTCGGCCAGTCGCAGCCGATCGCCCGTGGTGGGGCCGTAGGTCTCGGCGTAGGCGCGGCGTGAGATCCGGTAAGGCATGGGGTGAGGCCGGCTGGCGGCGGAGCGGGGGCAGGTCGGTGCGCGGTTGGCTTGGCGCCTCGCGCTAGTCCAGGGGGCCGTTGATCAGGCCGTTGAAGCCGAACACGCGGCGCTCGCCGGCGAAGGGCACCAGGTTCACATCGCGGCTGTCTCCCGGCTCGAAACGGATCGCCGTGCCGGCGGGGATGTCGAGCCGCTGGCCGCGGGCGGCGTCGCGGTCGAACCTGAGGGCGCTGTTGGCCTCGTGGAAGTGGAAGTGGGAACCCACCTGCACAGGTCGGTCGCCCGTGTTGGCCACCGTGATCGTCGTTACGGGCCGGCCGGCGTTGAGCTCGATCTCGCCGGGTTCGGGCAGGAGTTCGCCGGGAATCAGGGGGGGCATCGTGGATCGAGGTGAAGGACGCGTGGGCTGAACGCCAGCGGCAGGCTCAGCGGATCGGGTCGTGCAGGGTCACGAGCTTGGTGCCATCGGGGAACATCGCCTCGATCTGCACCTCATGGACCAGTTCCGGCACCCCCTCCATCACCTGGTCACGGTTGAGCCAGGTGCTGCCTTCGGCCATCAGTGCTGCCACCGTTTTGCCGTCGCGGGCCCCTTCCATCACCAGGAAGCTCAGCCAGGCCACCGCCTCGGGGTGGTTGAGCCTGAGGCCGCGGTTGAGTCGCCGCTCCGCCAGCAGGGCGGCGGTCACGATCAGCAGCTTGTCCTTTTCCTGGGGGGTGAGATGCATGGATCGACAGGCATGAATCAACTGTGGCAGGGGTGGGCCGCGCCGGCCGGTTCAAGGTGAACTACTGCCGCACGCTGGTCGGGTGGCGAATGGCTCCTCCTGGAAGGGCCACACCCGCGGCAGCTCCGGTGCTTCCAGTCTCCGCAACTCCCTGGTGAGCCGCCAGATCCGCGTGAACCAGTAGCGGGCAGCCTGGCTGGAAGGGCCCCGGTAGCGGGCCACCAGGCCCTGCTCGAGGGCGCCACAGGCCAGCTCGCCCTCCAGGCCGGCACGCTCGGCGCGACATCGGGCCAGGAGTTCCGCCAGCTGGGCGCTTTGGAGGGGTTTCGGCGCGGCCCACACCAGGCTGCCGAACACGGGCTGGCCGGCCAGCCCGTGTTCCCCCGTCAGCGCATCGGCGGCCAGTTCCAGGCGATCCACCAGCTCCCAGCGCGGTCCCGCCGCGGTCTGGCGACGGATGCTGAGGGCCGAGCGCCAGCGGCCTGCCTCCAGCTGTTCCTGATCGGCGGTGCGGCCCAGCCGCACGATCTCGGCGGCCAGGAAGCTGGCCCCCTCCGCCAGCTCCACGTCGAGTTGCTGGGCAAACAGCCCATCGGCGTAGAGCACCAGCTCCTGGGGCAGCCACTCCAGATCACTGCCGCCCCCCAGCTGGAAGCGCAGCTGCTGCTCGGCCCAGCTGCCTTCGGGTCGCCGCCGGGAGCGTCCCACCGATCCGTACACCTTCTGGGCCGCCACGCTGGTGAGCAGGGCGCGGCTGCCGGGCTCCAGCTCAGCCGTGATCCTGAGTTGGTCGCCGCCCACCAGGCCGCCGGCGGTGTGCAGCAGGGGCAGTTCACAGTGGCCGCTGCTCTGCTGGAAGGCCCGCTGCAGCTTGAGCGGCGCGGTGGCGCCGCCCTGGTGGCAGGTGCGGTCCCCCTGGTGTTCGAATCGCAGCCAGGCATTGGCGCTCCAGGGCTGGTCTGCGGGCGCTGACGGGCGTGCGGCTGGGGCGTGCATCGGCGCATGCTCCGCCGCGATCGCCCCCACTCTGGTAGCAACTGCTACAGAGCAGTGCTGTGCCGCTGGCCATGGTGCTGCCATGCGTGCTTTGTCTGCAGATCCAGGTTCAGGCGCCAGTGCAATCCAGGTGCTGGTGGAGCGCCGGCCGGCGGATCCAGCCGTCGCCTGCCTGCGGCTCGCCCTCACGGCCCAGGCGCGAACCAGCCTGCGGGGGCGCCGCCGCACTGTCTGCGGCCGGGATGTGCTGCTGCAACTGCCCCGCGGCGCAGCCCTGGAGCCGGGTGAGGTGCTGGCGCCAGCCGGCGAGGCGGGGCTGCTGGTGCGGGTGGAGGCGGCACCCGAGCCCCTCCTGCAGGTGAGCAGCAGCGAGCCCCTGGCGCTGCTGCAGGCGGCCTATCACCTGGGCAACCGCCACGTGGCGATGGAACTGCACGCCAATCGGCTGCTTCTGCTCGACGACAGCGTGCTGGCCGATCTGCTGCGCCGCCGGGGCCTGCAGGTGGAGTGCCTGGAGGCGCCCTTCTGCCCCGAGCCCGGCGCTTACGAGGGGCATGGCCATGCCCACGGCCATGCCCACTGAGCTGTCCGGGGCTGATGCTGCTTCCCGCCTGCGCTTGCTGCAGCTGGTGAGCCCCGCCTTGCCGGTGGGGGCCTTCAGCTACGCCGAGGGGCTGGAGTGGTTGGTGCAGGCGGGGCGCATCGCCGATGGCGCGGCCTTGATGCGCTGGCTGGAGGGCGAGCTTGGGCGCGGAGCGCTCGGTCTGGAGGTGGCGGCCCTGGCCCCGCTGCGCCAGGCGCTGGGGCGGTGGCAGCAGGGCGATCACGCGGCTGCTGCTGAGCTGGTCGATCTTGATGGCTGGCTGCTGGCCCAGCGGGAGGCACCGGAGCTGCGGGCCCAGCAGCGCCAGATGGGCGCCTCGCTGCTGCAGCTGCTGGCGGATCTGGGCTGGCCGCAGCCGGCTGCTGGCGACGCGCTGGGAGCTCAGCTGCCCACCCCCCAACTGGCCTGGCCGACGGCTTTCGCCTGGGCAGGCCTGTGCCTGGCGATCGGCTCGCCGCAGCTGGAGGAGGCCTATCTCTATGGCTGGACGGCCAACCAGATCAGCGCAGCTGTGCGCCTGGTGCCCCTGGGGCCCACCGAAGGCCAGCGGCTGCAGCTGCAGCTGGCGCCCCTGATCGCCGAGCGGGCCGCGGTGCTGGCGGCGGCCGATCCGCGCACGCTCTGGAGCGGGGGCGTGGGCGCCGGCCTGGCGCAGCTGCGCCATGCTGAGCTCTACTCCCGGTTGTTCAGGAGCTGAGCAAGGCGATGAGCAAGCTGCGCGTGGGCGTGGCCGGGCCGGTGGGCTCGGGCAAGACCGCCCTGGTCGAGGCCCTCTGTCGGCGGCTGCGCGACCGATTGCAGCTGGCGGTGGTCACCAACGACATCTATACCCAGGAAGACGCCCAGTTCCTCACCCGTGCCGGGGCCCTCGAGCCCGAGCGCATCCGCGGCGTGGAAACGGGTGGCTGCCCCCACACCGCCATCCGCGAGGACTGCTCGATCAACCGGGCGGCGGTGGCCGAGCTGGAGGCGGCCTTTCCCGATCTGGATCTGGTGCTGGTGGAGAGCGGCGGCGACAACCTGGCCGCCAGCTTCAGCCCCGAGCTGGTGGATCTCTGCATTTATGTGATCGATGTGGCCGCCGGCGACAAGATCCCCCGCAAGGGCGGGCCCGGCATCACCCGTTCCGATCTGCTGGTGATCAACAAGATCGATCTGGCTCCCATGGTGGGCGCGAGCCTGGCGGTGATGGAGGCCGACACCGAGCGCATGCGCGCCGGGCGCCCCTGGTGTTTTACCAACATTCGCAGTGGCGAAGGCCTGGAGGTGGTGGAGTCGTTTCTGTCGCAACAGCTGCCCCGCTGAAGACCGCATTCACCGGCCGTTTGGTAACAACTACTACAGCGCTTCGTGGTTGGTAGGGGCCTGCCAAATCCCTTGCGCCGTGATGGGTCTCGTCGCTTGCTCAAACAGTGACAACGGCTACATAGCGGGGTCGGTGGCGGCCGATACGGTCCACAAACCGCTGGTCGGCGGGAACTCTTTAGTGCTGAAACAATCATGACGTCCCCCCTGATGCGGAAAACCTCCCTGCGGGTTGTGGGTGGAGCCACCTTGTTGGCCACTTCGCTCTCCTTGGTGGCCTGCGGTGGTGGTGAACAGGCCAGCGGCGATTTCGACGGCGAAGTGAAGGTGGGGATTCTTCACAGCCGCTCCGGCACGATGGCCATCTCCGAGAACACGGTGGCCGAAGCCGAGCTGATGGCCATTGAGGAGATCAACGCCAAGGGCGGGATCACTGTTGATGGCAAGAAGCTGAAGATCGTTCCCGTCGAGGAAGACGGCGCCTCCGATTGGCCCACCTTCGCTGAGAAGGCCACCAAGCTGATTGATCAGGACAAGGTGTCCGTGGTGTTTGGTGGTTGGACTTCCGCCAGCCGCAAGGCCATGCTGCCGGTGTTTGAGGCCAAGGATCACTTCCTCTTCTATCCGATCCAATACGAAGGCCAGGAGTGCTCCAAGAACATCTTCTACAGCGGTGCTGCTCCTAACCAGCAGGCTGAGCCTGCTGTGGACTGGCTGCTGAAGAACAAGGGCAAAGACTTCTTCCTGGTGGGCTCCGACTACGTGTATCCGCGTACCGCGAACACGATCATGAAGGAGCAGCTCAAGGCCAATGGTGGCAAGGTGGTGGGTGAGGACTACCTGCCCCTGGGTAATACCGAGGTGGCTCCGATCATCGCCAAGATCAAGCAGGCGATGCCTAACGGCGGCGTGATCGTGAATACCCTCAACGGTGACAGCAATGTGGCCTTCTTCAAGCAGATGAAGGCTGCCGGCATCACGCCAGCCAATGGCTATTCGATCATGAGCTTCTCGATCGCCGAGGAGGAGATCGCTGCCATCGGCCCTGAGTATCTTGAGGGCACCTACGCAGCCTGGAACTTCTTCCAGAGCCTCGATACTCCCGCCTCCAAGGAGTTCACCAAGAACTTCAAGGCAAAGTATGGCGACAGCCGGGTCACCAACGACCCCGCCGAAGCTGCCTACATGATGGTGTACCTGTGGGCTGCTGCCGCTGAGAAGGCCAACAGCATCGACGACAACAAGGTGCGCGAAGCTCTCATCGGCGTGAGCTTCGATGCCCCAGAGGGCAAGGTCACCGTGATGCCCAACCACCACGTGGAGAAGCGGGTGCTGATCGGCGAGGTGCAGAAAGACGGCATGTTCAAGATTCTGGAAGACAAGGGCTTTGTGAAGCCCGTGGCCTGGAATCAGTACGTGCCGGAAACCAAGGGTTACACCTGCGACTGGACTCGCAAGGACGTGCCCGATCCCGGCAAATTCAAGATGTGATTCACGGCGGGGTGGGCCCAGAGCTCAATCCCGATGTCGTTGATCAAGTCGGGGGAGACCGTTGTCTCCCCCTTTTTCTTCCTTGGCTTCCCGTTTCTTGCCTGATTGCATCAGGTCGCGATGGATCTTCTCTACGACACATTGTTTAACGGCCTGGCCATTGGTTCGGTTCTTGTACTTGCAGCTCTAGGCCTGGCTGTGGTGTTTGGCTTGATGGGGGTCATCAACATGGCCCACGGCGAGCTGATGATGCTCGGTGCCTACACCACCTTTGTGGTGCAGAACATCTTCAAGGCTGTGCTGCCCGATGCTCTGTTTTCCACGTACATTCTGGTGGCGCTGCCGCTGGCGTTTCTGGTGAGCGGCCTGGCCGGTCTGCTGCTGGAGAAAACCGTGATCCGGCGGCTCTATGGACGCCCGCTGGAAACACTGCTGGCCACCTGGGGCGTGAGCCTGATCCTGCAGCAATTCGTGCGCTCGGTATCGAGCGCCTTTGCCATCGGTCTTGTGGTGGCGGTGGTGGCTGGCGTGCTGATCCCCCGTTTCACCCCCAGGGCCTGGTGGCAGCAGCGCTGGACCCCCCTGCTTGGAACTGGCAGTTGGGTGTTCACCGCGCTGGTGGGCGTGGTGCTCGCCTCACTGTTGGGTGGGCAACGGGTGTTGGATCAGCCCTGGTTCAGCGCCCGCAACATCGATGTGACCGCCCCGGTCTGGTTGCGGGGTTCGATCGACGTGGGCGCGGTGAACATGCCTGCTGCTCGCCTGTTCATCATTGCCCTCACCGTGGTGGCCCTGCTGGCGGTGAACTGGTTTTTCCAGAAGAGCGTGTGGGGCATGCGTATCCGCGCCGTGACCCAGAACCGCACCATGAGCGATTGCCTCGGCATCCCCACCGAGAAGGTGGATGCACTCACCTTTCTGATCGGTTCCGGACTGGCCGGCGTGGCCGGTGTGGGCGTGACGCTGTTGGGATCCGTGGGCCCGAATCTCGGCGGCAACTACATCGTGGACTGCTTCATGGTGGTGGTGCTGGGCGGGGTGGGCAAGCTGGCGGGCACGGTGCTCGCCGCCCTCGGGATCGGCATTCTCAGCTATGTGGTGGGATCTGGTGCGCTGCTGCTGCTCTGGCCGACCATGCCCGCAGGGCTGAATGAGTTGATCACCTTCTTCGCCACCACCTCGATGGCCAAGGTGTTGGTGTTTGCCCTGATTGTGGTGTTTCTGCAGATCAGACCGGCGGGTCTGTTCCCGCAGAAAGGCCGCATGGTGGAGGCCTGACCCATGGCCGATTTACTCGCTGCCCGTCAGCTGCGCCGCTGGCTGCCCTGGGTCTTGATCGTGGCCGCCTCCCTGGTGTTGCCGGCGTTGTTGCCCCCGTTTCGCCTCAACCTGCTGGGTCGGTTTCTATCGCTGGGGATCGTGGCCCTGGGTGTGGATCTGATCTGGGGCTACACCGGCATGCTCAGCCTTGGCCAGGGCATCTTCTTCGCTCTGGGTGGCTATGCCCTGGCGATGTATCTACAGCTCAATGAGCTCAAGCCTGGCGAGTTGCCCGACTTCTTTTCCCTCTATGGCGTGAAGAGTCTGCCCGCCTTTTGGCAGCCGTTCACCTCGCCACTGTTCACCGTCTTCGCCATCTGGGTGATTCCCGCCTTGGTGGCCGGGGTGCTGGGTTATCTGGTGTTCCGCAACCGCATCAAGGGGGTCTACTTCTCGATCCTCACTCAGGCGGCGCTGCTGGTGTTTTTCAACTTCTTCAACGGCCAGCAGAAGCTGATCAATGGCACCAATGGCCTCAAAACCTCCACCGCCCGGATCTTCGGTGAGCTGATCGGCAGCGACGCCATGCAGCGCAACCTGTTCTGGCTCACGGTGGTGTTTGCGATCGCTGCCTATCTGCTCTGTCGCTGGCTCACCCACGGCCGCTTCGGCGATGCCCTGATCGCCATCCGCGACGACGAGCCTCGTCTGCGGTTCACCGGTTACAACCCCACCGCCTACAAGACCGTGGTGTTTGCCGTGGCGGGTGCCCTTGCCGGCATCAGCGGCGCTCTGTACACCGTGCAGTCGGGCATCGTGTCTCCGCAATACATGGCGGTGCCCTTCTCGATCGAGATGGTGATCTGGGTGGCTGTGGGTGGCCGCGGCACCCTGATCGGTGCGGTGCTCGGTGCCGTGCTCATCAACTATGCCAAGAGCCTGGTGAGTGAGGCCCTGCCTGAAACCTGGCTGTTCATCCAGGGTGGTCTGTTCCTGTTGGTGGTGC
>JBILDP010000138.1:0-6029 GCA_044352535.1 Prochlorococcaceae cyanobacterium | reverse complement strand
CTGATGAAATTGCCAGCATCAGTGGCTCCGGCCTTTGGGGCGGCAAATCGGTGTCTTTCACAGGCAAGCTTGGAGGGAGCAATAACAGCTACCAACTGAGCGAGGTCGCAGGATCACTGAATCTGGACACCTGGCTTGGCAGCAGCACCCACTTCCGCAATCACAGCAACGGGCAACTCAGCCTCGGCAGCAGCGACCAGGGCACACCGCGCTTCGTGGTGGAAGGTATTGCCGACGTGTGGCTCGATCCCACTTCTGCCAACAGAGCCCAGCCCTTCAGCGCCACTCTCGGCAATTTCAGCGTGGATGCCAATGGCATCAGCAACTTCACGATCGCTCCAGCGGGTCTAACGGCTGGCTTGCAGTTGAAGCTGGGTGACGCAGACTTCAGCGCAGGATCACAACCCCTGAGCTACGCCCGCAGTAATGATCTGAGCGGTTACACCATCACGCTCACTGGCAGTGCCAACCTGAAACTGCCACAGGCTGATCAGCTGGAGGTGAGCGGCGATCTGGTGTTTGCTGGTGCAACCGCAGGTGCGGGAAGTGTGCGCCCCACCAGCGCATCGCTGGACATCGTCAACACCAGACCCTTTTCCATTGCTGGCACCACCTTCACCAGCATTGGCGGCCTGAAGGCTATCTACCAGGAAGACAGCAGCCGCAGTCATGGTGTGTTCGCCGTGCAGGGCAGCAACAGCATCGATCTGGAACGCATGCGCGGGCTTCAGGTGCAGCTCGGCAACACAAGCTTTGATCTAGCCGCAACCACTGCGAACCTCAGCCTGGTGCCCACCCTGTGGACCCTTGGCTCGATCAAGGACGCAGATGGAATGCAGAAGTTTGATCTGGGGTTGATCCGAGGTGAGGACCTGCATCTTGATCAAACCAAGCTCCTCAACCGTTCGGCCCTCAGCAGTTCATCAGGCAACGATCCCGGCCTGGCTCTCGCCAATGCCCTGGCGGACAGCGGACTATTCACTGTGATGCCGCTGGCGCCCAAGCTGCAGGAGCGCTTCACGATCGTCGGGCTGGATGGCAAGCCGCTTTCGGAGGTAGTACTGGACATCACGGCGGCAACAGCTGCCAACATCAGCGTGGGCAGCAGCCTGGCGCTCACGGAGCGGGAAAAAGTTGCCCTGTTCACTGCCTACAAGCGTCAGCAAGCAACAGACAACGGCGATGTTGAATTTGAAACGATCGCCGACTCGTTCAGTTCAGATGATGTGTTGGCTGAATTCCAGGCCTTCACTAATTACATCAAGCCCTCCACAGGCAGCACACTTCAGTACGGCAGCGTCAGCATCAACGCCCAGGGTGAATGGACCTACACCCTCGATCCCAGCAAGGTGGCCGGCCAACTGGGTAGCGCCACCAGCTTCAGCGTAACCCCCCGGCTCAACATCGCCACCGAACTCACGGCCAGCGTGAGCGATGTGGATGCCTCGATCCCGGCCCTGCTGGCCGGGATGAAGAGCACTGCCAGCTTGGCCCTGATCTTCCTCGGCCCCTACAAACCGCTGGTGAATGTGCTGGAGAAGGAAATCCGGCTCACCGGCAATCGCGGCATCGATAGCACCATCCTCTCGCTGCTGGAGGCGGTGCCCAACAACGCCTACCGCGACGGCAAGTTGCAGCTGATCGAACTGGTGGACACAGCGGCCTACTTCAAGGGCTCCACCGACGCCACGATCACCACCTATTTCAAAACCCTTGGCAACACCATCCGCACGCTGGAGCTGCTCTCAAAAAGTAGCAGCTCCAGCGGCCTGGCCGGCATGGACAGCCTGGAGCTGGGCCTGCTGTTCCGCAGCGACCTCAGCCAGGAGTTCAACGATCCCTACGCCTGGCTCTACAACGCATCGGCCGGCACGCCTGGCAACGTCAACTTCAGTGGCGACATCGCCAGCCTGGCCAAGCAGGTGGAGGCTGGCGTCAGCCTGAAGGCCCCACCTGCCAAGCCCGACAACAAAACAGTGCAGGGTGCCCTGGAGAAGAGCACCAGCAGCGACACCGATCAGAAGTTCACTCTCAATCTACCGCCCCTGTTTAATCCGGCGGAGTTCATCGCCGACTACATCACCGGCGAACGGCTGGAGCTGTTCACGATGGATGTGGGCTTCGAACTGGAGCTCGGTGGTTCACTCGCGATTCCCACAGGCATTCCCCTGGTGGATGGCCTGCTGGGCGTGGATCTGGAGGCCGAACTGGCTTTCAGCCTGATCTCCCTGCTGGCCGCCGAGGAGCTGGATGTGCTGGGAGCCAAGGTGAACTTGGTGCTCGACGATCAGGCTCTCACCGACAGCCAGAAAACCGAAAAGATCTCCGAGCTGGTGGGCCAAGCCTTCCGGGAAGGCCTGGGCAGCGATCTCTCAAAAAACAAGCTCAGCTTCAGCCTCGAGCCCTACATCGGCCTGCGCCTGGGCATTCCCAACTACAACATCTCCGGCCGCCTCGGCATCTACTTCGACTACGAACTGGGCAGCGAACGCCAGATCGTTGACACCAATGGCTCCGTGAAGGGAGCCGTCGATGGCATCGACCAGCGCATCCGCTTCAACGACTACTACGGCGAGAAGCCTTCCGGCAGCTACAGCTACAGCCCCACCCTGGGCTCGCTGCGCCTCGATCTCGATCACAACTACGATTTCCTGCTGGCACGCGGCTCCCTCGACGACACCCGCTTTGCCAGCTTCGACGAAGCCTACGGCAAGAACTCCTGGCTGCTGAATCTGCAGATTGAACCACTCAATCTGCGCAGCCTGATCGGTAGCTCCAGCGTGAGCTACGACAAAACCCTGCTCAACAAACTCGGTGATCAACTGATCGATCGCATCGATTGGATCAGCGTGGTGGGCTCCAATCTCGTCACCCCGGGTGGGGTGGATCTCTTCTTTGCCGATGCCAAATTCCTCAATTCACCGGCCAGCAACGCCCTCCGCAATGCGCTGAAACGGCAATACCCCAGCCTGAGCGATCAGGAGCTGGGCCGCCTGCTGAGCCTGGTGGTGGATCACGGCATTCCCAAGCGGGTGTCGTATGCGCTGGCGGATGCCACCGCCCTCGACGAGCGCATCTCCGCCATGCAGAGCGTGGCCACGGTGCGCTCGGCCAGTGATCTCAAGAGCCCGGTGGCCCCCACCGATCGCTTCCGCCTGCGCTACGAGGAGAACGGCAAAGAGGCTGCTGTTGACAGCTATCTCTACTACAGCCTGGCCCAGCCCAAATATATGGAGATCAACCCCAAACTCACCACCAACTTCGCCTCAATTGAGTTTGACCTGATCTCGGAAGGCAAAAATATTGAGCTGGATCTGCACTTCTACGACGGCAGCCGCTGGCGCCTGCTCGGCAATGTGGTGGACAGCCTCGATGGCAAGCCAATCGTGCGGCTGGCCAACGGAAACGTTGAATCGGTTGGGTTCAACTACCGCGAAACAGCCCAGCCCGACCCCGATCGCTATGTGCACAACAGCGGCACTCTCAGCCTGCAGCTGGCGCTGGTGCACATGGACCGCCCCGGTGCCACCGCCGATGAACAGCGGCTGCTGGAGCTGGCCCGCAGCGGTGAACTGCGGCTGCGGCTGAGCGACAGCGGCGAGACCGATCCCCAGGTCACCTTTGCCGGCGCACCGCGGGTGGAGCGGGGCGGCGCCATCTACACCAAGGCCGCCGACGCCGGCGCCGTGTTGCGCCAGGCCCCCACCACCGCCTGGTCGAGCGAGCTGGCCTCCGGCGCCGTGCAGTGGCTGATGCCGGCCACCTTCCAACCGCTGGGCGAACGCAGCGACCTCGCCTTCCTCACCAGCGGCGACAGGGCCACCCGCAGCGCCGGCATCGCCCAGAACCTCAACCCCCACGCCCCCCTCGCTGTGCAGCTGGCGCTGCACCAGATGGAGGGGCGCAGCAGCAGCCACCTCTCGGCCAGCCAGAGCGGCACCCTCGCCAACGCGGTGCAGGGGGTGATGCGCTTCACCCACGACCCAATCGCCGATCAGGCCTACAAGTCGTACATCGGCGCCGACGGCCGCGTGCGGATCGCCGCCCGCAGCTTCGACGGCCAGGACTGGCTCGACATCGCCACCCTCGGCGGCCTGCAGCTGCAAAAGGATGAAACCCACGCGCCCGACCTGGTGGCCATCAACGGCCAGCTGGTGGTGGCGTCCTGGAACAGCGCCGGGGCGCTGGTGACCTACCTGATCGATCCCCAGGCCGCTCCTGGCAGCGCCCTGCACGAGGTGTTGCCGACCAGCGTGAGCCTGACGACACGCCAGAGCAGCGCCGCCGCTGGCGACAACCAGTGGGGCAGCGCCAGCAGCAACGCCCCCAGCAACCGCGACCTGCAGATCGGCCTGGAAAAGCGGCTCGATCTCAGCGCCAGCAGCACCTCGCTGCAGCAGGCCTACTACCTCTCGCTGCTCGATCCGATCCAGCAGGTGTATGCCACATCGGCCCAGGCCTTGCGGCTGCCAATTGAAGGCTACGGGGCGGTGGCCAACAGCCAAAACCTGCTCGACGCGGCCCAGACCTGGGCCAGCGGCGCCCGCACAGAGGCCCAACTCAAGGCCCTGCTGGGCTTTGGCGAAAAGTCGAGCCAGGGGCTGTTCAGCACCAGCCAGCCCGGCAGCGCCCTGGCCAGCGTGCACGGCGCCACCTTCATCGAATACGCGTCCGCCGCCCAACTTTCAGCGCACCTGCGCGAGTGGGGCTCGGGTTCGGTGTTTGTGGTGGTAGGCGATGGCGATGGCAACGCCATGGTGTGGAACTACGACGGCGACGCCTACACCCGCACCAGCGCCGATCGCAGCACGCCGGAGGCCGTGCTCAGCTCGGGCCGCGTGTACAACCTGGCCGGCCTGGTGCCGGAGGGGATCTCGGTGGTCTACAAGCCCACCGACCAGAAGGATTCCCTGATCGGCAACTGGGGCGGCCTGGTGGATGCGGCCAATGCCGACTATCGCCAGCTGCCCGGGACCGTGCTGCGCACCGCCGAGCTGCACACCCGCGACGACCTGGTGGCCGGCGGCAACGTGGCCCTGCTGGTGACCGGCACCGCCAAGGGCCTCACCAACCAGCTGCAAAGCAGCTTCAACCCCAACGAGCTGGGCGGCGCACTGGCGTCCCCCTACAGCTACGCCGATGGCACCCAGGTGCTGCGCTACTTCTCCAGCGAGCGCATCGCCGATGCCAATGGGGTGTACCACTGGTTTGACGCCGGCAATGTGGCGCCGCTGCAGCTCAGCGCCCACAGCGCCAGCGGCCTCACGGCTGCCCAGCAGGCCACCGCCAGCCTCAACAGCGGCGGCAGCCTGGGCGGACTCGGCTGGATCTGGACCGCCGCCAATCCGCTCAGCCGCGGACGCCTCAACAGCCTGGATGCCAGCTCCGGCCTGGGCTTCATCGATGCCAACAGCCTCAACCTGGCCGTCACCGGCAGTGGTTGGGGGCAGCAACTGGCAAGCCAGAGCAGCCTGAATCTGCTGCCGGGCTCGCTGCAGCTGCTGCCCACCAACCAGACACCGGAGCTGTTCTTCTCCAGCCAGACGGGCCAGAGCGCCAACAGCCTGCACCTCTCGCTCACGGCCGGCCCCCGCAGCGAGCTGGGCGTAGTGCTGCATGGCGACGAACTGCTCAATCCCCAGCTCTATTCCGGCAGCCAGGCCCTGAGCTCGGCCGGCATGCTGGCCTCCTTCTTCGGCGGCAGCCGACCCTTCCTCAGCCGCGGCGACTATGTGCCGCTGGCCTTTTTCCGCGACGGCGATCGCCTCTTCTACGGCAACCTCAATGCGCCGGTTGAGCTCTCCGCCACGGCCAGCATCAATCCCCAGCTGTTTGCTGGGTTGACGAGCCAGGCCGTCACGCCGCTGGGCTTTGAAGGCGCCGTTTCCGACTATGTGAGCTATGGGGTGAAACAGCCCTACGGGGCGGCTGTGCTGGAGCTGATCCGCAGCATGCCGCCATCGGCGGGCAGCAACTACTTCCAGTTTGTCGACAACAACTTCAACCCTCTCACCATCGGCACGGTGATC
>JBILDP010000137.1:0-6080 GCA_044352535.1 Prochlorococcaceae cyanobacterium | reverse complement strand
CAGACCGGCGGCCCCTCGGGCGGTTGCATTCCCGCGGCCCTGCTCGACACGCCGGTGGACTACGAGAGCCTGCGGGCGCTCGGCTCGATGATGGGCTCGGGCGGCATGGTGGTGATGGGCGAGGCCATGGCGATGCCGGAGGTGGCCCGCCATTTCATGCGCTTCAGCGTGCAGGAGAGCTGCGGCAAGTGCGTGCCCTGCCGGGCCGGCACGGTGCAGCTGGCGGCGCTGCTCGATCGCTTTGTGGAGCGGCGGGCCACCCCGGCCGACCTGGAGAAGCTGGAGCAGCTGTGCGCCATGGTGCAGGCCACCAGCCTCTGCGGTCTGGGCCAGGCCGCACCCAATCCGGTGCTGAGCACCCTGCGCCATTTCCGCCAGGAGTATCAGGCGGCCTGCCGGGCACCCCGGCAGTGCCAACCGCTCGATGCCTGCAACCTGCAGGAGGCCGGGCCATGAGCGTGCTCACCCTGCGGGTGGATGGCGTGGAGGTGGCGGTGCCGGCCGGTGCCTCGCTGCTGGATGCCGCCCGGGCCGCCGGCGCCGAGCTGCCCACCCTCTGCCATCTCGATGGCCTCACGCCGGTGGGCGCCTGCCGGCTGTGCCTGGTGGAGGTGGAGGGCAGCGGCAAATTGCAGCCCGCCTGCGCCACGGCGGCGAGCGAGGGGCAGGTGATCCTCACCCAGACTCTCCAGCTGCGCGAGTGGCGGCGCATGGCGGTGGAGCTGTTCTTCGCCGAGGGCAACCACATCTGCGCCTTCTGCGTGGCCAACGGCGCCTGCGAACTGCAGGACGTGGCGGTGACGGTGGGGATGGACCACTCCCGCTTCCCCTACCAATATCCCCAGCGGCGGGTGGATGCCTCCCATCCCCTGTTTGCCCTCGACCACCACCACTGCATCCTCTGCACCCGCTGCGTGCGCGTGTGCGACGAGATCGAGGGGGCCCATGTGTGGGATGTGGCGCACCGCGGCGCCGAGTGCCGGATCATCGCCGGGCTCGATCAGCCCTGGGGCGAGGTGGAGGCCTGCACCAACTGCGGCAAGTGCGTGGATGTGTGCCCCACCGGCGCCCTGTTTGCCAGAGACGACACCACCGCCGAGAAGCAGCCCCACCGCGAGCGGGCCCAGCTGTTGCGCACGGCCCGCGAGCAGGGGCATTGGCTCAACCAGGGGGAGGCGCCGCCATGACTGCCCCCGCCAGGTTGCGCTTCGCCACGGTGTGGCTGGCCGGCTGCAGCGGCTGCCACATGTCGTTTCTGGATCTCGATGAGTGGCTGTTCGAGCTGGCCGAGCGGGTGGACATCGTGTTTTCACCGGTGGCCAGCGACGTGAAGACGTTTCCCGAGGGGGTGGATGTGTGCCTCGTGGAGGGGGCGGTGGCCAACGCCGACAACCTCGAGCTGGCGTTGCAGCTGCGGGCGCGCAGCCGGCTGGTGGTGTCGTTTGGCGACTGCGCCGTGACTGCCAACGTGCCGGGCCTGCGCAACCTCTGGGCGCACGTGGATGGGGGCTCGCGCCAGAGCGTGCTGGATCGCGGCTACGTGGAGCTGGCCGACACGGGTGCCCAGCACCCCCACGCCCCCGGCATCGTGCCGGAGCTGCTGGAGCGGGTGCTGCCCCTGCATGAAGTGATCCCGGTGGATCTGTATCTGCCCGGCTGTCCGCCGTCGGCCGAGCGCATCCGCGGTTTTCTGGAGCCGTTGCTGCGGGGCGAGCGGCCGCGGCAGCAGGGCGCCGCGCAGTTGCGGTTTGGCTAGGGCTGGCCAGTCAGGGCTGGCCGGTCTCCAGTTCCAGGGCCGCCCGGCTCAGGTTCCAGCGGTGGATGGCGGTGGCCTCCGCGGCGCGCGCCACCTGCAGGTTGCGCTGGGCCAGCAGCACCTCGGTGATCGGCGCCAGTCCGGCCCGATAGCGCAGCAGTCCATCCCGCACCGACCGTTCATTGGCCTTGATCGCGGCGGCGGCGGCCTGGGTCTGGGCTGCGGTGGCCTGGTGGGTGGCGTACCAGGTTTCCACGCTCTGGATGATCGCCTGCTGGGTTTCCTCCACCGCCAGCTCCGCCTGCTGGGCCCGGCGCTGGGCCAGGGCCACCGTTTCACGGCTCTGGCCGCCGTCGTAGAGCGACTGGCGCACCGTGATGGCCGCGCCCCAGTCCACGAAGCTGCCGGAGGCACTGCCGCTGCTGCTGAGGGCGGGCAGGCCTGCGCCACCCACGGAGGCAGTGGTGCTGGCGTTGGGCACGTTCAGCCAGTCGCCGCTGATGCCGCCGCCCAGCAGCAGGCCCACGCTCGGCAGTCGCGTGGCCCGCGCCAGCTTCACCCGCGCCTGCTGGGCCGCCACCTGCTGCTGCAGGGTCTCCAGGGCCGGCCGTTGGTTGAGGGCCTGTTGCAGCGTGCCCTCCAGCGAGAGGGGCCAGGCGGGGTCGGGCAGGAGTGGGTCGGTGGTCTGCACTGCCGCGTCGGCGGGCAGGTTGAGGCTGCGGGCCAGGGCACTCAGGGCGATCGCGTGCTGGGCGCGGGCTTCGGCCAGGCCCTGCAGATCCGACTGCACCTGCGCTTCGGCCTGGAAGGTGTCGATGCGCGGCGCCAGACCCTCGCGCCGGATGGCATTCACATCGCGCAGCAGGGTTTGCGACAGGGTGAGGGAGCTCTGCCACACCGGGATCAGGGCGGCGGTGTACTGGGCCGCCAGGTAGCGGTTGAGGATCTCGAAGCGGGTGCGCCGCCCCTGCTCGGCCTGCTCGGCCCTGGACGACTCCAGGTCGGCCCGGGCCGCCTGCTGCAGCGGCCCCCGGCCGAAATCCACCAGGGGCATCGTGAACACCAGCCCCAGGTTCACGAAGGTGTTGTTGATCAGGGCGGAGCTGTCGCCGTTGAGGTTGAGGCTCAGGTCGCCGATCGTGGGCAGGTTGGAGATGAAGCCCACGTTGGTGTCCACCTGGGCAAAGGTGCCGAGGGCCACCAGGTCGAGTTTGGGCAGAAAGCGGGAGCGGGCCAGCCCCACCAGGGCCTGGTTCTCCTCCACCGCCAGGGCCCTGCCGCGCAGGCTGAGGGAGGCGTCGAGGCCGAGCTCGAGAGCCTGCTGGCGGCTGAGCTGCAGCGGGGCGGGCTGTGCGCAGACTGGCTCGGGCGGGGCCAGTGCAAGGGTGACCAGCGCGATGGCGCTCCACCAGCCTGACCGGCGAGCCAATGGTTCATTGCGGAAGATTGCCGGTACCGTAAGGCCACTTCAGGGGCGGCGGGATTGCCAGGCGCCATGGCCGCAGGTGAAACCGCCGCCGCCGCCGCGGCGCCAACCGCAGTGGATCCCAAACCGCGCCTGTCTGTGCCACAGCTGCTGCCGATGGCCGTGGTCACGGCGATCTGTGGCGTGTGGGCGCTCTCGCCGGTGGTGGCGGTGAAGGTGGAGGGCAGCGCGGTGCTGCTGCAGCCCGGCAGCCGGGTGGGCTTCTACGCCCGCTCGGCGGGGCAGGTGCAGAAGCTGCAGCGGCGGGTGGGCGACGCCGTGGAGCGGGGCGAGCTGCTGCTCACCCTCAACCGGGTGGACCAGGCGGCGGCCGGGGCCGGCGCGGTGGGCCCCGATCCCGGGGCCCTGGAGCGGCAGAAGCTGGCCATCAGCCGTCAGCAGGAGGCGATTGAGGCCCAGATCGCGGCCCTGCGCACCACCAACAAGCCGGTGTTGCAACAGATGCGGGCCCTCGACAACCTCCGCCGCGAGGAGGTGATCCCCCGCTACAGCCCCCTGTGGGTGGGCGCCCAGGACCTCTATCTGCGCAACGTGGGCCAGATCAAGGCGCTGGAGGGGCAGCTGGCCCAGCTGGATGTGAACCGGGCCGAGCTGGAGGGGCAGCGCGATTCCCAGCAGGTGCTGGCCCCGCGCTCGGGGGTGCTGTTGAGCCTGGCGGTGGCGCCGGGCCAGGCGGTGATCCCCGGCCAGCGGCTGGGCACGCTGGGCCCCGGCCCCCGGCAGGAGGAGCGGCCGCGGCTGGCCACGGCCCTGTTCAGCGACGCCGATGCGGTGCGGCTGCGGGTGGGGGAGCCCATCCAGCTCGATCCGCTGCTGCAAACGCGTGACCGCTACGGCGGCACGGCCGAGCGCTACGGCCTCCTGGAGGGGCGGATCGTGGCCATCTCGCCGGCGGCGGCGGATCTGGCCGAGGTGAGCCGGGTGGTGGGCGATCCGGAGCTGGCCCAGAGCCTGATGACCCGCAGCCGCCAGGCCGCCTTCGGTGAGGGGGGCGACCCGGTGGAGATTGCCGGCGACAAGTTCACGGCCCCGGTGCAACTGGTCACGGTGGAGCTGGAGGTGGCCCCCACCCCCAGCGGCCTGCGCTGGAGCAGCGGCCGAGGGCCGGATCTGCCCCTGGAAAACGGCACCCCCGCCAGGGCGAAGGTGGAGGTGGAACGCCGTTCGCTGGTGAGTTTCGTGATGCCGTTTCTGCGCTGGCTCGGGGGGGCGGAGCGATGAGCCGATCACCCCGTGAACGCTGGCTGGGACCCTGGCGCCAGCCGGCCCCCTGGCTGGCCCTGCTGCTGCTGGGGATCGCCAGCGTGAGTGCCCCGCCGCGGCTGTGGTTCTGGGTGGCGCTGCTGGTGGTGGTGCTGCTGGTGGGCTGGGCCCAGGCGCTGCGCCCACCGCGCCCCTGAATGGCCCAGCTGCGCGTGGTCTTGGTGATCGGTCTGGCGGCGGCCTTGAGTGCGGCCGTGTGCCAGGGCGTGGGCCTGAGCGGTGATTCGATCGCCTACGGCGCGGTGATCGCGGTGCTGGTGGTGCGGCCGGATTTCAGCCGCTGGCCCGTGGCGATCTACCCGGTGCTGCTGGTGCTGCTGGGCTTCGGCATGGCGCTGGGGGTGAGCCTGGGGCTGGCCCTGGAAGCGGTGCCCCAGGTGTTTGTGTTTGGGTTGGTGGCGGCGCTGCTGCAGCTGCTGACGCTGCTGCTGCCGGCCAAGCTGCGGATGCTCTCCGGGGTGCTGGCGGTGGCGGGGGTGCTGCCGCTGCTGGCCAGTGCCCCCAGCTGGAGCGATTGGCGCGATCACCTGCTCGCCATCGGCCTGGGCATGGCGATCGGGACGTCGGTTCAGCTGGCCTTCACCCCAGCGGCCCTCGCCCCGGGCGGGGAGGGCCCCAAGCCTGAGCCGGCGGCCGAGGAGCGCGAGCTGCCGCTGGCGCAGCGGCTCAGCCAGGGGCTCACGTCGCCCTTCTTCTGGCGCAAGTTGGTGTTTGCGTCGCTGGCGCTGGCGATCGGCGAAGGGCTGGGGGCTGTGACCCCGAAATACCTGTATTTCGGCGTGGTGCTGCTGCTCAACGACAGCATCGGCGCCACGCTGGCCCGGGTGCGCGACCGGATGATCGGGGTGAGCCTCGGCATCCTGATGCCGCTGCTGGTGTTCAACAGCTTCGGGCTCGGCTCGCTGCAGACCGGCCTGGTGATGGGGGGCACGGCGGCACTGGTGCTGGCGCTGAACCGGGGCGATCACCTGCGCACCGCCCTGATCTCCAGCGGTGTGGCCTTCATCGGCTACGGCCCGCTGGTGGCCTGGTATCTGCCGAATCGCTGGATCGACTACCTGATGGGCTGTGCGCTGGCCCTGGCGGTGGGCCTGCTGCTGTTTCCCAGCTCGGCCCTGCGTCGCTACCGGCAGCTGCGCGCCAGCGCCGATGCCAGTGCCGAGGAGCTGGCGCAGCTGCTGCCCGCCGCCCGCGAGGAGGCCCGCTGGCTCGGGCTGCCGGTGCCGGAGTGAGCGCCATGGGCCGCCGCACGCTGCTGGGTTGGAGCGGCATCGGTCTGCTGGCCGGGCTAGGGGCTCACCTGCTGGCGGGCCTACCGCTGCGCGCTGCCCAGGCCCCGCTGGCCCCGGCTGCGCCGGCCTGTGCCGGCGTGGGCGCCCAGCTGGCGATCGCCGTGGCGATGCTGGTGCTCACGGCGGCCGTGCACAGCCTGGTCACGGTGATCCAGGCCGAACTCACCCATCGGCCCCGGCTGGATGCCTGGTGCGCGCCGCACAGCTCCCGGCGGCTGTTGCTGATCCTGGCGATGGCCCTGCTCACGGCCCTGGCCCTGCTGGTGGAGATCCTGCTGTGGGC
>JBILDP010000136.1:0-6171 GCA_044352535.1 Prochlorococcaceae cyanobacterium | reverse complement strand
GGCCGTGGCCCTGCTGATGCCCCTGCTGCCGGGCGATGGCAGCGACCCCCGCCTGCCCCGCGGGATTGCGCTGGCCACCCTGGCCGCCGACCTGGTGCTGATGCTGCTCTGCTTCAGCCAGCACTACGACCCCAGCCTTGAAGGTCTCCAGCTGGTGGAGCGGGTGAGCTGGGTCAAACCCCTCGGCCTCGAGTGGTCGCTGGCGGCTGATGGCCTCTCGGCACCGATGGTGGTGCTCTCGGGTCTGGTCACCCTGCTGTCGGTGGCCGCCAGCTGGAACATCAAGCGCAAGAGCAAGCTCTATTTCGCCCTGATGCTGGTGCAGGCCTCGGCCCAGGGGCTGGTGTTCCTCTCCCAGGATTTCCTGCTGTTCTTCCTGGCCTGGGAACTGGAATTGGTGCCGGTGTATCTGCTGATCGCCATCTGGGGCGGCAAGCAGCGCCAGTACGCCGCCACCAAGTTCATCCTCTACACCGCCACCGCCTCCCTGCTGATCCTGGTGAGCGGCCTGGCCCTTGCCCTGCACGGCCCCTTCACTTTCAACCTCTCGGAACTGGCGTCCCGCAGCCCGGGGGGCACCTTCGGCCTGCTTTGTTACCTGGGCTTCCTGGTGGGCTTCGGCGTCAAGCTGCCGATGTTCCCCCTGCACACCTGGTTGCCCGATGCCCATGGCGAGGCCAATGCCCCGGTCTCGATGCTGCTGGCCGGCGTGCTGCTGAAGATGGGCGGCTACGCCCTGCTGCGCTTCAACGTGCAGATGCTGCCCGAAGCGCACCTCACCCTGGCTCCGGCCCTTGTGGTGCTTGGAATCGTCAACATCGTGTACGGCGCCCTCAATGCCTTTGCCCAAGACAACGTGAAGCGGCGGATCGCCTGCAGCTCCGTGAGTCACATGGGCTTCGTGCTGCTGGGCATCGGTGCCATCGATGCGCTTGGCCTCAGCGGCGCCATGCTCCAGATGATCAGCCACGGCCTGATTGCCGCGGCCATGTTCTTCGTGACCGGGGTGTTCTACGAGCGCACCGAGACGCTCTCGATTCCCAACATGGGCGGCCTGGCCAAGGCCCTGCCGATCACCTTCGCCTTCTTCCTGGCCAGCTCCCTGGCATCGCTGGCCCTGCCAGGCATGAGCGGCTTCGTGAGTGAGATCACCGTGTTTCTGGGCATCACCGCCAACGACGGCTTCACCACGGGCTTCCGCGTGATCACCGTGGTGCTGGCTGCCATCGGCCTGGTGCTCACCCCCGTCTACCTGCTGAGCCTGTGTCGCCGGGTGTTCTTCGGCCCCAGGATTCCAGCCCTGGCCAGCACCGGCGACATGCGGCCACGCGAGCTGCTGATCGGTCTCACCCTGCTGGTGCCCACCCTGGTGATCGGCTTCTGGCCGCGGGTGGCCATCGACTTCTACGAGGCCTCCACCAACGCCCTGGCCAGCCAACTCGCCCAGGCCACCACCGTGGCGCTGGGTCGGATCCCCGTCCTGGGCTGAACCGCGGCTGATCGGCCGGATGTCTTGAAATAGCTGCACTTGAACGAGCTCCATGGCGTCGCCATCACCCCTGCTGCGCGGAGAAGGGCTGCCGCCCTTTGAGGCGATCACGCCGGAGCAGGTGGATGGGTCCATTCCCGCCCTGCTGGAGCAGCTGAACGCCGAACTCACTGCCCTTGAAGAGAGCCTGGAGGGGCGCCTGGGCGAGCTGGCCGTGGGCAGCGCCCTCAGCTGGGGCGAGGTGATGGATCCCCTGCACCACCTGGGCGAACGGCTGCGCTGGAGCTGGGGCGTGGTGAGCCACCTCAACGGCGTCTGCAACAGCCCAGCGCTGCGCGAGGCCCACCAGAACCAGCAGGGGGCGGTCGTGGCCTTCGGCAGCAGGGCCGGCCAGAGTGCGGCGATCTACAGGGCCCTCGAGCAGCTTCAGCGCCAGCACCAGGCCAGCCGCCAGGGCGAGGCCAGCCACCTCGACGACACCCAGCAGCGCATCCTGGCTGCCGAACTGCGCGACATGCAGCTGCGTGGCGTGGGGCTACAGGGGGCCGAGCAGGAGGCCTTCAATGCCGCCACCGCCGAACTGGCCAGGCTGGCCAGCGATTTCGGCAACCACGTGCTCGATGCCACCAACGGCTGGACCCTGCGCCTGACGGACCCCGCCGAGGTGTCTGGCCTGCCCGAGAGCCTCAAGGAGCTCCTGGCCCAGGCGGCACGCCAGGCAGGCCAGGAGCCAGGCGATGCGGAAGCCTCCGCGCAAACCGGCCCCTGGCTGATGGGCCTGGACATGCCCCGGGTGATGCCGTTCCTGAAGTACAGCCAGCGCCGCGACTTACGTGAGACCGTCTACAAGGCCCAGGTGGCCCGCGCCTCCAGCGGCGCGCTCGACAACCGCCCCCTGATCGAGCGGATCCTCACGCTGAAGGGGGAACAGGCCCGGCGGCTGGGCTACGCCAACTGGGCCGAGGTGAGCCTGGCCAGCAAGATGGCGGGCTCAGTCGCCGAAGTGGAACAGCTGCTGGAGGAACTCCGCGCCGCCGCCTATCCGGTGGCCGAGCAGGAACTCGACGCCCTGCGCGCCATCGCCCGCCGCCACGGTTCCCCCGAAGCAGGCGACCTCAAACCCTGGGACGTGGCCTTCTGGGCTGAGAAGCTGCGCCAGGAGAGCTTCGAGCTCGACAGCGAGGCGCTGCGGCCCTGGTTCCCGCTGGAGCAGGTGCTGCAGGGGCTGTTCGGCCTCTGCCAGCGCCTGTTCGACATCCGCATCGTGAGCACCGATCCGGGCGAGGCGCCCACCTGGCATCCGGATGTGCGCTATTTCCGGGTGCTCGACGGCGCCAGCGGTGCCCGGCTGGCCGCCTTCTACCTGGATCCCTTCAGCCGGCCCGGCAGCAAGCGCGGTGGTGCCTGGATGGATGAGTGCCTGGGCCGCAGCACCAGCCGCGCCGGCGAGCCCGTGCTGCCGGTGGCCTACCTGATCTGCAACCAGAGCCCGCCGGTGGGGGACACCCCCAGCCTGATGACCTTCGAGGAGGTGGAAACCCTCTTCCACGAGTTTGGCCACGGGCTCCAGCACATGCTCACCACCGTGGAGCGTCCCCAGGCCGCAGGGATCAACAACGTGGAGTGGGATGCGGTGGAGCTGCCCAGCCAGTTCATGGAGAACTGGTGCTACGACCGCGCCACCCTGATGGGGATGGCCCGCCACTGGCAGACGGGTGAACCGCTGCCGGAGGCCGACTACCAGAAGCTGCTGGCGGCCCGCACCTTCATGGGCGGCAGCGCCACCCTGCGCCAGGTGCACTTCGCCCTCACCGACCTGCGCCTGCACAGCGAGTGGACGCCGAACTGCGGCCAGAGCCCGGAGCAGCTGCGCCGCGAGCTGGCCCGCACCACCACGGTGCTGGAGCCCATTGCGGAGGACGCCTTCCTCTGCGCCTTCAGCCACATCTTCGCCGGCGGCTACTCGGCCGGCTACTACTCCTACAAGTGGGCCGAGGTGCTCAGTGCCGACGCCTTCAGCGCCTTCGAGGACGTGGGTCTCGACGTGGAAGACGAGGTGGTGGCCACCGGCCGCCGTTTCCGCGACACGGTGCTTTCGCTTGGCGGCAGCCGCTCGCCGGCCGAGATCTTCGAGGCCTTCCGCGGCCGCCCGCCCAGCAGCGAGGCCCTGATCCGCCACTCCGGGCTGGCGAGCAGCAGCAGCTCGGCCTGCGCGCCGGCCAACGGCTGATCTGGTGTGCGCATTGCCGGCAGGATGGGGCCATGGATCAGCCCCGCCTGCTGGCGATCGCCAATCGCTTTGCCCTGCCGAGTCCGGCCACCGCGGCCGAACCACTCGGCAACGGCAACATCAATGACACGTTTCTGGTGCACACCGGGTGCGGCAACCGGACCGTTCTGCAGCGCGTCAACACCGACGTCTTCAGCCGTCCAGACCAGGTCATGGCCAATCTGGAGGTGCTCACCGCCCATGCCGCCCGCAAGCAGGAGGCCCTCCCCAGGGGCGAGGGGCCCGATGGCTGGCAGCTGCCACGGTTGATCCCCTGTCTGCCAGCCGATGCCGGGAAAGCCACCTGGCTGGAGGAGCAGGGTGAGGTGTGGCGCATGCTCAGCTTCATCGACAACTCGGTGTGTCACGACACCGTGCAGAGCCCGGAACACGCCCATGAGGTGGGTCGGGCCCTGGGGCGTTTTCACCGGCTGATCCACGATCTGCCGGGTGATCAGCTGCACGACACCCTGGAGGGCTTCCACGTCACCCCCCGCTACCTGGAGCACTACCGGGAAGTGCTGAGTGCCGCCCGAGCCGCAGGGACGCCAGCGGCGTGCCCTGAGAGCGAGCACTGCCGGCAGTTCATCGAGCAGCGGCTCGACCTGGTGCCCGTGCTGGAACGGGCCCAGCAGGCCGGGCGGCTTCGGCTGTGCGCCATCCACGGCGATCCCAAGGTCAACAACGTGCTGCTGGATGGCGCCAGTGGCAAGGCGGTGGCCCTGGTAGACCTCGACACGGTGAAGCCGGGCCTGCTGCACTACGACATCGGGGATTGCCTGCGCTCAGGCTGCAATCGCGCGGGCGAGGAAACCACCGACCTGGAGACAGTGGTGTTTGACCTGGATCTCTGCCGAGCCATGCTCACCGGCTACCTGCTGGAAGCGGGCGGCTGCCTGAGTGGGGCCGACGTGGAGCACCTCTACGACGCCATTCGCCTGCTCCCCTTTGAACTTGGACTGCGCTTTTTCACCGACCACCTGGCTGGGAACGTCTACTTCAAGGCCCGCCATCGCCGCCACAACCTCGAGCGGGCGCTCGTGCAGTTCAGGCTCACCGAGAGCATCGAAGCGCAGGAGCAATCGATCCGCGCGCTGATCACCGAGTTGAGCTGCTGAAGCCATGCCCAACCAGACCCGCTGGCAGCCACTCATCCCTTTCGACAACGGGCATCCCCGGCAGATCTCCGTTGAGGCGCAGGCGACTGTGGCGCGCCCAAGCGAAGACCAGGCCAGGCTGGAACTGCACTATCTGCTGCGAGGCTGCGACGCGGTGCTGCTGCCCAAGCCCTCGCGATCGCCCCAACGACGCGACGAGCTGTGGCAACACACCTGCCTGGAGGCCTTCCTGGCGCCATCGGACCAAGATGGCTACTGGGAATTCAACCTGGCCCCGTCCGGCCACTGGAACGTCTACCGGCTGGAGAATTACAGGCAGGGACTGCAACCTGAGCCTTTTTATACACACCTGCCGGTTGAGATCCAGCGACAGGGCAGCTGCAGCCAGCCGCACTGCCTTGAGCTCCGGCTGAGCTGTCCACTGCCCCCGGGACTCAGAACTGCCGGGCAACTGGCGGTGGGCCTGAGCGCGGTGATCGAGTCGGCCGATGGCCAGCTCAGCTACTGGGCCCTGACCCACCCCAGCCCGCAGGCCGACTTCCATGACCGCGACGGCTGGTTGCTACGCCTCTAGTTGCTGCCCCCACCCGGCCAGAGCCGGGCACGCTGCACCGCCACCACACCCGTGAAACCCGGCACCGGGGCGGCGCACTTGCGCAGCTCCAGCCGGATCGGCACCGGTCCATAGAGCTGCTCGGCCAGATCCAGCATCAGCTCGCTGTAGTGCTCCAGGGTCTGACAGCAGAGGCTGCGGGCCTGGGCCTGCAGGGCGGTGATCAGGCGGCTGTAGTCGAGCGTGTCGTGGAGAGCATCGCTGCGGCCAGCGGGGCGAAGATCCGCGGCGAGCTCCAGATCGAGCTCAAACCACTGGCCGTGGACCCGCTCCTGCTCCAGCACCCCCACATGGGCCCAGAGCCTCAGGCGGCGCACCACGATCCGATCGCCACCCGGCACACCGCTCACAGGGGCAGGCTGCGGTGGGTGAAGCTGCGGGCGCCGCTGGCATAGTCGGCAGCGATATGGCCCTCGCCACGCAGGCGGTAGCGGTAGGTCACCAGGCCGTCGAGGCCCACCGGGCCACGGGGCGGCAGGGTCTGGGTGGAGATGCCCACTTCGGCGCCGAAGCCATAGCGGAAGCCATCGGCGAAGCGGGTGGAGCAATTCAGATACACCCCGGCGCTGTCGACAGCCGCCAGGAATCGATCAGCCGCCGCTGGATCGGTGGTGCAGATGGCATCGGTATGACGCGAGCCGTAGCGGGCGATGTGGGCCAGGGCCTCGTCGAGATCGGCCAC
>JBILDP010000015.1:0-19923 GCA_044352535.1 Prochlorococcaceae cyanobacterium | reverse complement strand
TAGGCGCTGGAGCCGAGATACACCACATTCAGATACTCGGTGAGGATCTGCTGCTTGCTGAGCTGGCGCTCGAGCTTGCCGGCCAGCAGCGCCTCCTTGAGCTTGCGGATCAGGGTGCGGTCCTGGCTCAGGAACACCGTGCGGGCGAGCTGCTGGGTGATCGTGCTGGCGCCCTCCTGCACCGAGCGCTCGGTCACGTTGCGCACCACCGCCCGGGCGATGCCGGGGATGTCGACGCCGTCGTGCTGGTAGAAGCGGCGATCCTCGGCGGCGATGAACGCGTGCTGCACCAGCTGCGGCACGGCGTTGCTGGCCATCTTTTCGCGGATCACCGGCCCGAGCTTCTCCACCACCTGGCCGTCGGCCGAGAGGATCGTGAGTGTGCCGGGCCTGTTGAACGAACTGATGCCGCGGGCATCGGGCAGCAGGGCATCCACGCCCGCCACCAGCGCGGCCTGGCCGAGGGCCACGCCGCTGCCCACTGCAGCTGCCAGCAGGCCGTTGCGAACCAGCCGGTTCACATCAGGCCACCAGGGCGCTGTGGCCGATGGCCAGAGCCGTCACCAGCATCCCCAGCACCAGGAAGGGCTGGGCACTGGCCTGGTATTTCACGTCGAAGGCCACCGGATCCCGCAACAGCCAGATGTCCTGGAAGGTGATCTGAGGAATGATCAACAGCACCAGCAGCACCGCAGCGAAATGCTGGCCGATGGCGATCAGCACGGCAACCATCGCCAGCTGAAAGAGATCGATCATCCCGGCGCTTATCCAGCTGGCCTTCTCGATACCGAACACCACCGGCAGGCTCTGCAGGCCCAGGGCCCGATCCCCCTCCACGCTCTTGAAGTCGTTGACAACGGCGATGCCCAGGCCCGCCAGCGAGTAGGCCAGGGTGAGGATCGCGGTGGTCCAGGTGAGCTGGCCGAACAGGGCCTGGCCCGCCCACCAGGGCAGGGCGATGTAGCTGGCGCCGAGGGCGTAATTGCCGAGCCAGCCGTTCTGCTTGAGCTTCAGCGGCGGGGCTGAGTAGATGAAGCTCACGAAGGAGCCGCCCAGGGCGAGCAGCAGCAGCACCGGCGTGCTGTGGCCGGCCCAGAGGTCGAGCCCGTAGGCCACGCCGAGGCCAGCCAGCAGCAGGATCCAGATCTGAGCCTTCACCTGGCCCAACGGGATCGCACCGGAGGGGATCGGTCGATAGGGCTCGTTGATCGCGTCGATCTCGCGGTCGTAGTAGTCGTTGATCGTCTGCGTGTAGCCGGCCAGCAGCGGCCCGCTCATCAGCATGCAGGCAAACGAGGCGCCCACCTCCGGCAGGGTCCAGTGGAAGTTGCCCGAGGCGGCGGCGCCGCAGAGCACGCCCCAGACCAGTGGGATCCAGGTCACCGGCTTCATCAGCTGCAGCCGGATCTTCCAGATGTTGGAGGTGCCGGCGGCACCCTTCATGCCCAGCAGCTGCCGGGCTGCTGCGCCGCTGGTGGCCTCAGGATTGGGGCTGTTGCTCACAGGGGCAGGGTGCAGGGGAGCGGCTGATCGGCGAAGGGCTGATCGGCGAATGGATCAGGCCAGGGAGATCTCATCATCGAAAAACCAGGCGGTGCTGCCGTTGCTCAGCTGCACCACCACGCCGATGCCCTTGCCGTCCACGGTGCGGAAGCCGGTCACGGTGCCGGTGGGGTCGCCCTTGAGCGCCTCAACCATGTCGGCGGGGATGCGGTCACGCACCCGGGTGATTCGCACCTTGGAACCGACGTTGATCGTGGCAGCCTGGGACATGGCCGGCGCGACTGAAAAAGTGGCGTCAGGTTAACTCGCTGCCCAGGCAGCCCCCTGACCCTTCTTTTTCGGTTGCCACGCATGGTTGCCAAGCGGATCATTCCCTGCCTCGACGTGGCCGATGGCCGGGTGGTGAAGGGGGTGAACTTCGTGGGCCTGCGCGACGCCGGCGACCCGGTGGAGCTGGCCTGCCGCTACAGCGAGGCGGGCGCCGATGAGCTGGTGTTTCTCGACATCGCCGCCTCCCACCAGGGCCGCACCACCCTGGTGGAGCTGGTGCGACGCACGGCTGAGGCGGTCACGATCCCGTTCACGGTGGGCGGGGGCATCAGCAGCGTGGAGGGCATCACCGAGCTGCTGCGAGCCGGCGCCGACAAGGTGAGCCTCAATTCCTCGGCCGTGCGCGACCCCGAGCTGGTGGCCCGCGGCGCCGAGCGCTTCGGCTGTCAGTGCATCGTGGTGGCGATCGACGCCCGGGCCCGCGCCGCCGCCGCAGGCCGGGCGCCGGGCTGGGACGTGTATGTGAAGGGCGGCCGCGAGAACACGGGCCTCGATGCGGTGGCCTGGGCGCAGCGGGTGGTAGCGCTCGGGGCCGGCGAGATCCTGCTCACTTCCATGGATGGCGACGGCACCCAGGCCGGCTACGACCTGGCCCTCACCCGGGCGGTGGCCGATGCGGTGGAGGTGCCGGTGATCGCCTCCGGCGGCGCCGGCTGCATCGATCACATCGCCGCGGCGCTGGATCCAGGGCCGGAGGGCGGCCATGCCGCTGCAGCCCTGCTGGCGTCGTTGCTGCACGACGGCGTGCTCACCGTGGAGCAGATCAAGCTCGACCTGCTGGGCCGGGGGCTGCCGATCCGTCCGCTCGCCGTCGGCTGTTAAGGGTCGTTACATTGCCCCATACACCGTTACCTCCGCGAGGGGCCGCGTGATCGCCCTGCCTGGCCTGCCCACTCCCCTGCCCACTCCCCTACTCACAGCCCTGGCGCTGCTGATGGTGCTGGCTGTGGTGGCGCTGGTGGCCTGGGCGTTGCAGCTGATGCAGGCCGCCAACGACCGCCAGGAGTTTTCCCTGATGCTGGCCGGCTGCATGGTCTGCTCGGCTGCCGTGGGGCTGGCCACGGTCATGGTGCTCACCTTCACCGGCCCGGATCGGCAGGCCATCAGTGCCATGCTCGGCTCCCCCGAAACGGCTGGAGTGAGCCTTGATTCGATCGTGTTGCCCTGGGATGGGCGGCTCTGAGTGCCCTCTCCAGGTGTGAGCAGCTTCCAGCCGGGCGATCCGGAGGCTGTTGAACAGCTGTTCGACCAGATCGCGCCCCGCTATGACCAGCTCAACGACCTGCTGAGCCTGGGGCTGCATCGCCTGTGGAAGCGCCAGGCCGTGGCCTGGTTGCGCCCCCGTGCAGGCCAGCGGCTGCTTGATCTCTGCTGCGGCACCGGCGATCTGGCCCTGGTGCTGGCGCAGAAGGTGCGCCCCGGCGGAGAGGTGCTGGGGGTTGATGCCGCTGCGGCCCCTTTGGCGGTGGCGGCCCACCGCACCGCCCGTCAACCCTGGTTGCCGCTTCGCTGGCAGCAGGGCGATGCCCTGGCCACAGGGCTGCGTGCCGGCGCTTTTGATGGCGCGGTGATGGCCTATGGCCTGCGCAACCTCGCCGATCCAGGGGCCGGGCTGGGGGAGTTGCGGCGGGTGCTGCGGGATGGGGGTCGCGCCGCGGTGTTGGATTTCAACCGGCCCAGCGGGCCCGTGGCCTCCTTTCAGCGCCTCTACCTGCGCCGTTTGGTGGTGCCCACCGCCGAACGCTTCGGCATCCCCGAGCACTACGCCTACCTGGAGCAAAGCCTCCAGCGCTTTCCCACCGGCCCGCAACAGGAGCTGCTGGCGCGGCAGGCCGGCTTCCGTGCCGTGCGCCATCGCCCCCTGGCCGGAGGCCTGATGGGGCTGCTGGAGCTGGTGGCCTGAGGGCTGTTGCCGGCAGGGGAGCTCGTCACGGGAGCTGGGTGTTCAGGAGCGCCGCAGGCGCAGCATCACCCCCAGAGAGGGGGTCGCGTCGCCGAGGGGGAGTAAATCCAGCTGAAACTCTCCCAGCACCTCGCTGTTCCGTTGGATCTGGCCGAGCGGCACCCTGAGGGCCTGGCCCTGGTGCAGCACCTGTTGGGCGAGGGTCTGCAGAGCCGTGGTCTGCCCCGGCAGGAGGGGGGATCCGGGCTGGGGGCAGCAGAGCTGCAGCTCAGCCAAGGCGGCATCGCCTGCATGGATGTTGCTCGTGCTCTCGGCGATTGCGATGAATGCCTGATTGGCGAAGATCACAGAGAGTGATGCATTCAGGAGCGCAACGGCACTGTGGTCTGCATCCGCGAGTTTATGAAAACCCGCTGCAAAAATCTCTGTTTTTTGTTGAACTGAGCTCTGCTCAGTGATATCGGTGAGGGTGCCGACAATGCTGTGGTCATGGCTTTCCTCCAGAACCGAGGCACTTTCTTGGATGGTGCATTCGGTGCCATGGCGTGTGGTGATTCGGTAGGTCACACTCCAGCTTCCTTGGCCAGTATTGCGTGCTGCTGCCACGGCAGCTCGATCGTCATGGTGAATTGCCATTTCCAGCAATTTTGGATTGTTGCAGATGTCGTCCGGGCTCCAGCCTGTGAGCATTTCAATGCGGCCACTGATATATAGAAATCGTTCCATCGTGTGGTCGCGCTTCCACACCACTTGATCCAGAGCGTCTGCCAGGCTCTCGAATTCATGCAGCGAAGCTTCGGCGGCCCTGCGCAGAGCCACAAGCTCCGAGACGTCGGTGAGGGTGATGATCGCGCCCAGGCGCTGGCCATCACGATTGGTGTAGGGCATGATCTGGGCGAGGTAAGACACGTCCTCGCTGGAGGCCTCAATGCTGTGACGCACCTCGCCGTTTACCACCGCAATCAGGGCGTCCCGCAGTCCAGGTAGCGGCACGGTGGTGGGCACTCCAATCAGTGGTTGACCGATATCACTGTCCACCACCCCGAACACTCTCACTGCCAGTGGTGAAAAACGGGTGATCCGCAGCTGGCGATCCACGATCACCATGCCCTGGCTCAATGAACTCTGGATGTTTTCGAGTTCGTTGTTGAGGCGCTCCAGTTCATCACTGCGGGTCCGGAGTTGCTGGTTGAGGCCTCCTAGTTCCTCGTTGGTTGCCTGCAACTCTTCATTCGAGGCTTCCAGCTCTTCATTTGAGGATTGCAGCTCTTCCGCCGAGGCCTGCAGCTCTTCTGATGAGGCCTCCAGTTCTTCGTTCACCTGCTCCAGATCAGCCATCGAGCGGCGCAGGGAATCCTGGCTTGAGAGAAGTTCGCGCTCCAGGCGCTCGATTTCGCGGGCAAATGCCGTGTCGCGGTCGCTGGCGTTTAGGCCAGAAGGTTCGGCAAGACGACCTTCCTTGTCTTCAATGAAAGACAGGATGGTGAGGGAGCGATCCCCCACCTGCAGCGGAGCCGCATGCAGGCAGATCGGCGTCGCCACACCCGGCAATTGCAGGATGCCGCTGTTGGCTGCTGAGCGATCAGCGCGCACCAGCAGCAGCAAGGCTCTCGCTTCTGATTGCAACTCATCCCGCAGAAAAGCCCCTGCCGCGGATGTCAGTCGACCCTCGGGAAGTTTGCAATAGGCCGAGACATCGCCGATCACTTCGATCAGGTCATGGTTTTCATCCACCACCAGGCAGGGTGGGGCCAGGGTGCGGATCAGGGCCTCCAGCAATTTCACATGCTGTTCGGGCACGCCCTCACTGCTTGCAGCCGATGGGCGGGTGGGTTTGTGCTGCAGGGGGGTGGGCTGAACCGATTTGGCAAGGGCGATGCGTGAACGGGAGCGTCCCTGGCGGTTGCGCTCGTAAATCCGGTGGGTGGGGTTGACGACGGAAAAACCGGATGTGCGCCCGAGAGACTCGGAAACGCCCAGGAACAGGAGCCCTCCGGTGTGCAGTGAAAAGCTGAATAGATCAATCACTCGCTCTTGCAATGGCGGCGTGAAATAGATCAGTGCATTCCGGCATGAGATCAGATCAGTGTTGGGAAATGGTGGATCTTCAAAAACGTTGTGTCGGGCAAATACGATGCTGCTCCGGAGATCTTTGTTGATTTCAAATGTGTCGTTGTGTTTGCAGGCAAACCGTTCGAACAGGGCGCTTGGGATGGTCTTGGCTGCGGTGATCGGGTAAATGCCGCGCCTGCCAACGGCCAGGCTTTGTTCGTCCAGGTCGGTGGCAAAGATCTTGAGACGTTGGCTGAGGTCGCTTGGATGCCCCATGGCTTCGCTCACGGTCATGCCAATGGAATAGGCCTCTTCTCCGGTCGCGCATGCGGGCACCCAGACCCGCAGCTGCTCACCGTTTTGCAGGCTGGTGATCAGCGTCTGAAGGTGGCATCCCAGGGCGGCAAAGGCATCGGAGTTGCGGAAGAACGCTGTGACGGAGACCAGCAGGTTCTGCAGCAGTGCCTGTCCTTCGCTGGCTTCTACCGCCAGCACGGAGAGATAGTCTTGAATGCTGCTGATACCGCGAATCGCCATCCGGCGTTGCACCTGGCGGCGCAGGGTCGATTCCTTGTATTGGGAGAAGTCAACCCCGGTGCATTGTTTGAGTTGAGCCGCTGCACTGTTGAGCAGCAGGGGCGTTGTTTCATCCTCCGACTGCTCCGGCCAATCCGCCGCCGAGCTGAACCAGCGGCCTAGCTGCGCCCCGAGGCTGGCTGGATCGGCAGCGAGGTCGACACCACCCAGGGCGATGGCGGCCCTTGGCATTCCGTCAAATCGGGCGCTTTCGGGGGATTGCACGAGTGTCAGGCCCCCGGAGGCGCCCACGGTCCTCAGCCCGCAGGCGCCGTCGGATCCCGTGCCCGAGAGGATCACGGCCACACTGCGCTCTCCCCAGCGGCTGGCAAGGGAGTCGAGCAGTCGATCGATCGATGGGCTGGGGCCGAAACGCGGCTCCGGTGCCACCAGCTTCAGGCCTTCATCCGCAAAAATGGCATCGCGGTTGGGTGGCACCACAATCAGCTGGCCTGCCTGAAGCGGCATCGCATCCGCTGCGCTCACCACCGTGAGACGGGTGCAGCGCTTGAGCAGATCCACCAGCTGGCTGGGATGGTCGGGCGAGAGATGTTGCGCCACCACATACACCTCGTTGCCACCAACCGGTAGGTGGCCTAGCAGCTCCTGGATTGCGTCCAGGCCCCCCGCTGAAGCCCCGATGACCACGACATGTGCGGGGCCCGGTGCGCCTGAATTCATGGTTGCCTCGTTGTTGCCTCGTTGCGAGCTGTCGGCACGGGCTTTCAGCCAGGCTAGTCACGCAGGTCCGGCTAGAACTATCAATGTTGTGCAGCGTTGCAACAGAAGTGCAGAACATCCACCTGTGTCTGGTTGTTGTGCTGTTTTCTGTTAAAACTGTGTCAATTGTATGTGGTCAGGATGTCTTCCCGTTCGGACTGTTTTCGCAGGCCGGTGAGGTTAACGATTACCATGCCTAATGCCATCTTTCGAGATCTGGAGCGGATGAGTTCTGAGCAGGGTCGATCTCTGTCTAACCTTGCGGCTTATCTGCTGGAGGTTTCGCTCAAGCGTGTGAGCTCTAACCAGTGACGGCATCCGCTGGGGGTTGCAGCGCAGATTCTGCGGGCCTATCCCCCAGCCACGACGTGTTCTTTGCCGAGCGGCTTCGATCCCCTGTCGGTGTGGATCTCTCGGCGTCAGTCCTTGAAGCTCCATTGCCGCTCTCTTGCTTGGATCGGCTAGATCAGCTTGTTGGGTCTGAATTCTCGTTTTTTCATTACGAGATCGGCAAGATGCACGTCATTGCTAACGCCGGGCCTGCGATTGCCATTGATCTGAAGTCAAGGCCATGGATTTCGTTGCTTTATGTTCAGCGAGGTGAGATCTCTTTGGTTGCGGATCGTCGTTCTCTCCGTTGCGCCGCCGGAGATTGTTTGATTATCCCAGCTGCGCCTCTGCATTGGCAAAGCTCGTGTTTCCACGTGGTTTGCCTGATGATCTCCGAGTCGGAGCTGTCGGCTGTCTGTGGGTTGCTTTCTTCCTCTGCCGGGCAGGAGTCTGACCGTCTCTGGCGAGTGGATGCGTTGTTGCAGTCTCCCACAGGCCGCCGTGATTTGAACCCAGTTTTTGTTGCACTATTGGAGCGACAGCTGCTGACCATGAGCGATCTCCTTGAGCATGCACCGAATGTTCTGGATCGCTTTGGCCTTGATCGTCAGCTGGCTCAGTTGGTTGCTCTTTTTGCCTTCCCGTCGTTGCATCGGGCATGTGTTTCAGTTGATTCTACGGATATCGAGAGCTGCGCCAAGGATGATTGCGCCAAGGATGATTGCGCCAGGGATGATTTTGATCGTTTAACTGATTACATTCGCGCAAACCTGGACCGGCCGCTGAACCTCACTGTTCTGCAGGCGCAGATTCATTATTCAAGGCGCGCCATTCAATATGCTTTCAGGCAGCGATTGGGTTGCACTGCAACCCAGTGGATTCGCGCCCAGCGGCTCGATCTGGCCCATCGGCTGTTGAGTCAGTCCGAGCCAGGGGAGTCGGTGGCCGGCGTCGCCCAGCGCTGCGGCTACCGATCGATGAGCTTGTTCAGCATCGACTTTCAGCAACGATTTCATGTGAAGCCATCGGTGCTGCTGCGCGCAGCCTCGTTTCAGCTGGTCCAGCCCCCGTCTGAGGACGCGTCTGTGGCTGCATCTCTCGCCCGCACCCAGATCGAAGGGGCCGCGACCCATCCCGAATGCTGACTCCTGCTCCCCGGCTGGTCCTGATGCATGGTCTGCTGGATAGCCCGGCGGTGTTCAATGCCCTCACGCGCGAGCTTGCCGGCCACCTGCGGCGATCAGCCGATGGGCAGAATCGCTGCACGGGCGGGTGCGTTTGCACGTGCTGTTGAACGTTGTACGCCGATTCAGCCGCCTGCACAGCCCTTCCCCCAGCCCCACCGCCCAGGACCGCACCGTGCACTTTCAGGACATCATCCAGACCCTGAACCGCTTCTGGGCTGAGCGCGGCTGCCTGATCCTGCAGCCCTACGACACCGAGAAGGGCGCCGGCACGATGAGTCCGCACACGGTGCTGCGGGCGATCGGCCCCGAGCCGTGGGCGGTGGCCTATCCCGAGCCCTGCCGCCGCCCCACCGACGGCCGCTACGGCGACAACCCCAACCGGGCCCAGCACTATTTCCAGTACCAGGTGCTGATCAAGCCGTCGCCCGACGGCATCCAGGAGACCTACCTGGCTTCCTTGGAGGCCCTCGGCATCAGGGCCGCCGACCACGACATCCGCTTCGTGGAGGACAACTGGGAGTCGCCCACGCTCGGCGCCTGGGGCGTGGGCTGGGAAGTGTGGCTCGATGGCATGGAGGTCACCCAGTTCACCTACTTCCAGCAGTGCGGCGGCATCGACTGCCGGCCGGTGTCGATCGAGATCACCTACGGCCTCGAGCGGCTGGCGATGTATCTGCAGGATGTGGAGAGCATCTGGGACCTGAGCTGGGACGGCAACCGCTCCTACGGCGACATCTGGCTGCCGTTTGAGAAGGGCCAGTGCACCTACAACTTCGAGGCCTCCAACCCCGAGCGGCTCAAGCAGCTGTTCGCCATCTATGAGGCTGAAGCCGCCGATCTGGTGGCCAGGCAGCTGCCCGCCCCCGCGCTCGACTTCGTGCTCAAGTGCAGCCACACCTTCAACCTGCTGGAGGCCCGGGGGGTGATCTCCGTGACCGAGCGCACCGCCACGATCGGCCGCATCCGCAACCTGGCCCGCCAGGTGGCCGAGGCCTGGCTGGCCGAGCGCGAGGCCCTGGGCTTTCCGCTGCTGGCGCCGAAAGCCTGAAGCCGCAGCGCCGCCCGAGCTGCTCGGCGGTGGGAACCCTGTAGCCAGCGTCGGTGTTGGTCATGGTGGGGCGCTGGCCCAGGGGCTGGTTCTGGTGGGTGGCGCTAACCGTTGTGCTGCTCCGCACCCTCTGGATCAGCCAGTTGCCGGCGCCGGTGCCCGCCGGCGATCCGGTGCGGCTCCTGCAAGGGGCTGTGGCACTCCCGGGGCTCACGGCCAGCGTGCCGGTGCGACTGGAGGGCCGGCTGCTGGCTGATCCGCGCGCCAGCGGCAGCGATGGCGCCTGCCGGGTGCTGCTGCAGCTGCCCCAGGGGCGCACGGAGTTGCGCTTCCAACCCTGTGCTCCCCTGCAGGAGGGCTGGATGGTGCGGGTGGAGGGCCAGCTGCGTCGCCCTGAGCCGGCTCCCCACCCCCTGCTCGCCGGCACGGCCGAACGCCTCGCCCGTGAGGGCGCCCGCACCCAGCTGCAGGTGGAGCGGCACCACGTGCTCTCCCGACCCCGCACGCCCCTGGCCGATCTACGCCGGCGCCTGAACGCTGGCCTGCAGGGGGCTCTTGGCGAGGAGCGGGGCGGCGTGCTGGCGGCGCTGGTGCTGGGCAGTGCCGTGGTGCCGCTGCCGGCGGAACTGCGCGAGGCCTTCCGCGCCTCCGGCCTCTCCCATGCCCTGGCGGCCTCTGGCTTTCACCTCACGGTGCTGCTCGGCGCCCTGCGACCGTTGGTGGCACGCCTGGGGGCGCCGCTGCGGGTTGCCTCGGGGCTGGCCGCGATGGGGGCGTTCGTGCTGCTGGCCGGCCCCCAGCCCTCGGTGCTGCGGGCCGTGCTGATGGCTGGTGTGGCCCTGCTGGTGCTGGAGGCGGGGGGGCGCAGCCGGCCGCTGGGCCTGCTGGCACTCACGGTGGCGCTGCTGCTGCTCTGGCGGCCCCAGTGGCTGCTGGATGTGGGCTTCCAGCTGAGCGTGGTGGCCACAGCTGCGCTGGTGGTGCAGGCTCCGGAGCTGGAGCGCCAGATCGGCTCCGGCCTGCCCCCAGGCCTGCCGGGTTGGCTGGCTGGCTGGCTGCCCGCGGCCTTGGCGGTGCCCCTGGCCGCCTCCCTGTGGACCCTGCCTTTGCAGATGCTCCACTTCGGCGTGCTGCCCATCTATGCCGTGCCGGCCAACATGGCCGCGGCGCCCCTGCTCACCCCGCTCACGCTGGCGGCGATGGCCCTGGCCCTGGTGGCCCTGCTGGCACCGCCGCTGCTGCCGCTGCTGGCCGTGCCCTGTGGCTGGCTGTGCGCCGCCCTGCTGGCCCTGGTGCGGGCGATGGCGGCGCTGCCGATGGCCCAGTGGCAGCTGGGGCGGCCCCAGCCCTGGCTGGTGCTGCTGTTTGCCCTGGGGCTGCTGGGCCTGCTGGTGCCGGTTGTGCCCCGCCTCGGGCGCCGCCTGGCGCCGGCGCTGCTGGCCCTGGCGGTGGTTGTGCACCTGGCCTGGCTCACCGCCGACCAACTGCTGCTCGTGCATCAGGGCCGGCGCGACCTGCTGGTGGCTCGCCACCAGGGGCGGGCGGCGCTGGTGAGCGGCCGCGCCGATGGCCTCAGCTGTGCGATGGCGGGCCAGCTGGCCCGCGGTCTGGGGGTGCCGCGCTTCGACTGGGCGCTGCTGCTCGATCCGCTCCCAGCCGATCCCCCCGGTTGCTGGCAGCAGCAGGCAGGCCTGGTGTTGGCCTCCGGCGACGGCAGCCTGCCGCTGCTGCCCGGCCAGCGACTGGCCAGCCCAGGCCTGGAGGCCCACCCGCTCTCGCTCGACAGCCGGGGCCTGCGTCTGCAGGTGGGCCGGCGTGGGTGGCTGGCACTGCCCGACCCCCAGGCCCTCTGGGCCCTGCGCGATCTGCCCCGCGTTCCCCCTGCCGATGGCCTCTGGCTGGGGTTCGAGCCCCGCAGCGGGGAGCGCCGCTGGCTCACGGCTTCAGGCCTGGCGCCGGTGTGGCTGAGCGGCGACTCTCCGGCCCGCCCGTTGCCAGGCTGGCGCGCCAGTGGCCGCAGTGGTGCGCTCCAGCAGGGGCTGGGCTGATCGGTCTTTAGAGTGGGCGCGTGACCTGCGGGTCGCCACCTGGAGAGGTGGCTGAGTGGTCGAAAGCGAACGACTCGAAATCGTTTGAAGGGCAACCTTCCGTGGGTTCGAATCCCACCCTCTCCGTTTTCTGTCGCTGATCGGTCGTTCTGCCGCCCGACTCAGTGATTCCCGTGCTGACAGGTTGCCCATCGTGCTGCCATCAGGCGGGAGCACCTCCAGCAGCAGATCGCCCAGATCCTCCTCGCTTGCTTCAGGGGTGGTGAAGGTCGCTGAGTCGGCCACGGGGTCTTGGTGCCTGAGCTCCAGTTTGCCTGCTGGGACTGGGTTTTGCCCGTTATGCAGTGGGCGCATAGGGCCTTGGAGATCTACGCTGGACGCTTGCTCAACTGGCACAAATGCCAATCGCTCTCCCCCGCTGCGTCAACTGCCAGAACTTCAGTGGTTGCAACGCCACGTCTGGGGTCTGCAGGGTCTGGCAGGCGCTTCTCCCTTCGCAGGTGGCATCCAGCAACCGCTGTGAGCACTGGACAGCTCCTCTGGTCAGATAGGGGCGCAACCATCGCCCTTGTCTCGCTTGCGGATCGTGCTGCCGATCCACCAGAGCTGCAGGCCGCCAAAGGCAAGGGCGACCAGGCCGAGTTGGATGGATCCCCCGTTGAGGTGCTCCATGAATCGATCTGCTGTGATGGCATCTTTCTATGCGCCTAGTTCTGGACTATCTGTGTCTGATTCACCCATCAACAAACTTCTTTGCGCTTCAAGTGCCAGCGCCTCATACTTGTCCCTGAAGTAATCCTGTTGTTGCTCGGTCAGTTCTTCCAGGTCCAAGAGGGCATTGTGCGCCCCCTTCGTTGCCCTGATCAGTTCGTCTAATTTGATCTGAACTGCTTCGGCATCTCTGTTTTGGGTGTGCTGAATCAGAAAAACCATCAAAAATGTGATGATCGTTGTTGCGGTATTGATGGCCAATTGCCAAGTGTCGCTGTAGTCAAAAAGGGGGCCGCTCAGCAGCCAAATCCCAACGATTGCACAGGCGGCTGCAAACGTGGCTGATCTGCCTGATATTTTGGCGGCAAATTTCGAGAATTGTTCATACCAGCTCTTATTTTTCATTGAAAATGACGGTTTCTGTCAACGCTAACTGGCTCTCCCGCCGCTATCCTTCGAATCCTCTGGTGCTGCCTTGACTGCTGGTGTTGTCTGAGCACCTGCAGCATGCTCCTCACCAGCATTCCGCAGCCCTTGCTGTACGGCATCAGGGCAGGCCCCGTGGTTCTTGATGCCCTGCGCGGCAATGGAGCTGCGAATGCGATTCCGGGGACCTTCGGGGGCGGCCTGGCGAATCTTCTCGCTTGTTGCCCCCTTATGGGGACGTGCTTGCGACTGAGGGACGTGCTCCATGCGCCTACGGTGGTGGTGGTAAAGCGCACTGGTATGCGGATCACGCACTCTGATGGTGAGCACCTGGTCGTGCTGAGCGATGCAGAGGCGTCGATGTTGGTGGATGCCGCTGCCTTGCTGGTGATTGCCTCCCATTCGGTGCCCGATGCCACCCTCCCGCCTGAGATGGCGGCGGTGCTTGGGCAACTCTTTGAGGGTCTGAAGGCGCCATCAGCGGAGACAGGCGCCATTGACCAGAGCCACTGTGCCACCAGGGATCTGGAGCCATGAAGGTCTCAACCGTTGGCGGTGATCACCTGCTCTGCCTCAGCGATGAGGAGGTGGAGATGCTGGTTGACCTCTGCCACGCAGGGGCATTCTCCGAGCACATTGATCCATCGCCTGAACGCCGGGAGCGCCTGGATGCCTTCCTGTGGCAGGTTCAGCAGTCACTGTTGCCAGCGGTGCAGAGGCGCCACAGCGCTTCGGTGGAAGGGCAATCCAGGCCGGTGTAAGAGGTCGTTCTTCCCGAGGTCTGCGTCTTGCTGCGTTGCCAGGAGATGTGTTCGATGCCGACATCGGGGCTACCACATCCCGGGGCTTTCGCGACGCCAAGCTGGCGAGCGATGATGAAGATGTCTGTGTTCCGTGGCTTCAATCTTGAATCGCGCGCTCCAGGAGAAAGGAGGCAAGATTGCTCATGGAGCGACCTTCGCGGAAACTGATCTCGCCCAGTTGTTTGTAGACCGCCTGGGGCACGGTGATCGTGATCCGCTGTGGCTTGAGCAGGGCAGTGCGCAGCCTCGGTTCTCGCCTGAATTCACGTTGTGCCATGAATGAAGAAGTTGCGTCAGGATGCGCGATGGCACATTAACCAAATCTAAAGCGGTTGCCATACCAATCTGATGGTATTCAACCTGTAGTCTGCGGGGGGGGCAATAAAGGGCGTGTAGCGCTAACCATGCATGCTGCGCATGGAAGTGTGTGGTAATGCCCCCTAGTCGCTCACCGCTCTGGAGAGTATGTCAGTCGCCACTTCGGAGAAGGATCGTCCGGTTTTTTGTGCAATGGCCCTAATCTTCTCTACAACTTCATCGCTGAGTTCCACTTCAATCCGCTTTGGATAGTCTTTGGGGTCCAGGCGAAGCGAAGTTTTGGTTTCGTCAGGTGACATTGCCTCGAATTAAATGGCGTTGTTGGTTGGGAGCTGCTGGTCAGGGCATGGAAGGGGGGCTTTGATCTGTTCAGCAGTTTCTGCGCCGCTTTGTAGCACTAGAGGGTGGCTCTGTCAGGGAAATGCCAGATATCTGGTGTTCATTGCGGGCCTGGCCGCATCGCCGTGCACTTAGCACCGGGATTCAATCGTTTTCCGAAGGTCTGAACCGCAGTTTCAGGCCGTTCGTGTCAGCTTTTCAGAACACAACCGCCAGGGCGACTCGCTCCAGATCGCAGTTCAGAGTTAACGGCCGGCCGTTCCTGCTCCAGGATGTTGAATTGCCCCACGATCTCCACCCGCCTCATCGTGTTCGCTCGCAATGCCTCCATGCCCCTAAAGCAATGTCACTGATTCCCCGCTGGCACCTGATGACCGATGAGGCGAAGGCGCTCACCAAGCGCACGGCGGTTTCGGCCCTGCTGGTTTTGCTGGTGCTACTGGTGTTCAGGGCGCTGGTGCCCTGGGTGGTGCTGGCGGTTGTTGCCTGGTGGCTCTGGAAGGCCATCAAGCGCTAGTCGCCGGGGGGGTATCCGGTCTTTTTCAACCGGATCCGCTCCAATGCCTTGCGGAACTTCGCCGCGCCTGCCCGCTGTTGATCCTGTTGCCAGATTTGCTCCTTCATCTGCCTGAAGCGTTCGGCGGAGGTGTCCATCACACAGCCTCTTGCTTCGATGCCTGACACCGCTTGGTCTGCTGGTGCTGCTTGACTGCCCACGTCTTCCCTTTGATGCGCATCCCGCAGTATTCGCAGAGAGTGGTCGGCGCCGCCCGAACCCAGTTGGCGGGGCGCTCCCCGATCAGTTCACGACGGGCAGGATCAATTCCTCTTCTCTGCTGGAAATGTGTGAGAGCAGGAGCAGTCGTGGTGAAACCTGTCTCCAGGCAGCGGAACAACAGGTTCGCCCTCTGAGGTTCTCCAGATGGAATGTTCGAACCCTCGATGCTGATTAACTCTACTCACCAGCCGACACTTGTGGGTTTCGTCACGAATTCGCGGGGTTCATTGCCCTGATCTGGTGATTTCATATTGGCTTGTTGATCTCGCTCCTGTTTGGCCTTTGGTTGGCAAGCGACTCAGCGCCTGCCGCAGGGACCACAGCCCGATTGCAATCACCATCATCGTGTCCTCAATGGTGCTGACGGCGCGTATCGTTGGATTTAGAAGAGCAATTTGAGCTATTGCCGCTGGCTGAAAAGCAGGGTGGTGCTAACGACCGGGTAGGTGGCAGGCCTGCCGAAAGTCATCAGCACCTTCCCCGTTCGTGTCTACCAAAGATCCACTCGTCTGTAGACTCTTGCTGGCTTTTTCGCCATCGCATCAGAGCATTTCTGCTCATTTACCGTTTCGTTTGTTTTTTCGTCAAAGCACTCGTAGTATACTCTTCCCAGTGAATCTTTGCTCAATCCCCAGTAGACTCCTTGGGATGGCACGCCTGTTTCCAGTGTGTCTGCATGGGCGGGAATCAGCACGCCAGCAACCGTCAGCACGGAGGCTGTTAACAGGGAGACTGTTCTCATGTTGGAAGATGTTGGGGCCCACTCATCATCAACCTGATCGTTTAAGCCCATGATTATTGATGCGGATATGCTTTTCGAATGCTTCGCTTCCGCCTCTCTGATCTCAACATCCATGCAGTCCGGAAACGAAGGGTTGGATCAATCCCTCTTCTGTGCTGGCAGCGTCGCAACAGGTTCTGCCCGTGGAGGATTGGCAAGTTCTGCACGTGCTGGTTGGTGCAGTGGCTGCTGTCTTGGTTGGCGTTTGATTGTCTTTTCTATGTTTTTCAAGCTCCTCTTTTGGGCTCCGTGACCAGTGCTGTTTCAAGGATGAATGCAGCCAGGTTGCTCATGCTTCGCCCTTCCGCGGCACTCCTTCTCTCCAAGCCCTTATAAGCGGCATAATTCAAGGTGATCGTTACCCTTTGTGGAGTGCGATTGCCGATAAACTCACCAGTTCCGCCTTCTTTTGTCCTGTCCATGGTCAAGGCGGATCTCTAAACTCATTTTATCTTGACCTGCTTTTCTTCGATTGCAAGTCTTGCGCTATTGCGCGTGAATCTTCGCAAGGGGTCCTGCTTGGCGCCGCCTTTCGCCTTTGCCTGCTACAATCCTTCAGATTTTCTTAAGGATTTGCGATTTCGGTCTGATTGTGCGTGATCTCTGGAGCACTTGTTCGCCAAGTTGGGAGGGGTAGCGGAGGTGCCCTATTCCGATTCATGCACGCTGATTGTTCAACTCCATCTGTTCCCCTTTGCACCATAACCCTTGGTTGATGATCCTCAGCAGTCAGTTGATGCTTGGAAGCTGGATTCATCCAGGATGCCCAGGCGCCTTGATCTGGAATTGAGTGAGGAGGTGTTTGCAGCGCTTGAAGCATTGAGCAGGCGCACGGGGCGTTCGATCCGCGATCTGGTGGAGGATTTCATTTCCCAATCCGTCACGCCACCATTCCCCCCATCGCAGGGCGGCTCCTAGGGCAATTGTTTTCTTGTTTTCTGACCGCACCTTGTCTTGGTGCCCTGGATTGAGTGCCACACGGCGCCCGTCGGGCACAAAAAAAGACGTCTGTCTTTGAACAGACGCCCGAGGCTTGAGCGGATCGAGTCGCTAATCCTGGATGGCTCGCTCCAGTAGGAAGGCCGCAAGATTGCTCATCGAGCGCCCTTCGCGCAAACTGATCTCGCCCAGCTGGTCGTAGACCGCTTGGGGAACAGTGATCGTAAGCCGCTGGGGTTTGAGAAGGGCATTGCGCAGGGGTTCTCGCGCCAGGTCACTTCGTTTCACGACCAGGAAACCAGTGTCAGGGTTTACCCGCAGACATTAACGAAAACTGAAGTGGTCGTAAATGCCAGCGCTGTTGAATTTGGTGATCTTGCTGAATCTGCATAACCGAGCCGAGCGACGATCTCGCTTAATCGCTGAGCGCCCTGCTAAGTATGTCGGTTGCCACCTCGGAGAAGGATCGTCCTGTTTTCTGTGCTAGCGCGTTGATCCCTTCCACGACTTCATCGGGAAGTTCCAGCTCGATCGGCCGTGGGTAGTCCCTGGGGTCAAGGCGGAGGGCATTTTCGGCATCGTCGTGGTCCATGGTGGATGGCCGAATGCCTAGCAAGCATAGCTGTATCCGGATTTGTAATGTGAAAGCTGCTCCTGGGTTGGCGTTTCATTCGTTGTCGTCCATCCCGTTGTGTTCGTTTCGGGTCTCTTGATCCCTGCTTAGGGCTTAATGACCAGCTGCCAGCGCGTGCTGTTTTTGTTCGCCACGCTCAGCTTGAGTTGGATTCAGTCGATCTGCTTCCTTCACTTGCAGTTCCTGTTCCGACGGCTGGAGCTGCCGCGTGACCTCGGCATGATTTTCAATCGCCCTGGGGCGGCTCGTCAGCTCCTTCATCACTGCATCCCGAGCACAAGCTGTTGAGCTGGCGGCTTTGCCGCTCTTGCTTGATCCGGCAGTCACGATCAAGATGATTCTGGATCGCGGGATTGATGCTCTGTGGCAGGTTGGAGACCAGTGAACGGTCGATCAAGGGTTCAAGGTCTGATCTTGCGTTTTTTCCTGTCTGCTTTCCATTGGTGCTTGCGCAGGTGGGAAGTCTTGTTCTTCTTGGTTGTTTATATTCTTCTTGGCTTGCAGGTTTATTTTTTCTATTTTGATATTCGCCTTCTTTCGGGTCTTCATGGGGCGATTGCGGCCTTTGCGTCGTTTGACTCTTTTATTGCGACGCGCCTTACGTATGTGACGCTGCCTGCGATTTATTTGCCGCTTGTCTATCTCCTGTTGCAGGCGGAGCGCCCTGCTTGGGCGCGCAGGTATTTTGATGCTCTCGGGCTCTATGTTGTCTTCAGGATGGCTATTCAGTTGGCTGGTTTGAATATTCTTGTCTTTGACTCCGTGTCGTCGAGGTTTCTTCTGATCACGCAGCTTCTGTTTTTTCTGCCCTATTCGCTTCTCGTTTGGGGTTGGATCTACTGGCGACTGGATGCTTCTGCCAGGGGTGGGCAGCGCACCCTGTTTCGCCTCGATTGTGAGGGTGAAGTTCCAAGGCCGATTGACTATTTCGTTGCATCATTTTCTTCTGTCTTTTCCCCTTCGATTAATGCTATTAAGGGAAATTCGGCGCGCGCGAGAATCTTGATTCTCGGGCATGGATTTCTGATTTATGACGTGATGGGTCTGACTCTTTCGAGGGCGGTCGCCCTTGTTCAGAGCCGGTGATCCATGGTTCGATCCTGTGGTGAGGGCTCTCCCCCCGGGCATCACGACTTCAATGTCCAGATCCGCTCCAGGCTCTGTCTGAACCGTTCGGTCTGGGATGGGGGTTCGAGCAGCTCCCTGCGGAAGAGGGCGGTGACCCGCCAGAACTTCAGTCCAGCAGCGATGGCAAAGACCAACCAGGGCACCAGCATCCAGAGGGGATTGCTCGTCACGCTGCCTAGTGCCGGCTGCCGGTCTGGGTCGTGGCCTCCTGATGCCCGTTCTTGCTCTCGCAATGGGCACTGACACCGTTCGCGCCGATCAGCAGGGTTGCTGCGGTGATGGCAAGGAGGAGCAGTCGCTGCATCGGGGAGTGGGGTGTTGTAACCCAGGCTACGGGCGTTGGCGGCGTGCTGCCTGGAGCACCGGGGAAGGTCGTGCTGGTGCAGACAAACAGAGCTCAGCAGCCGCCGAACAGCGCATGTTCGAGGCTGCTGAACACCTCCCAGGTTTCGTCGGGGTCATGGCCAGTGACCGCCAGTGACACCGTGCGGCGCTCGGGATGACAGTCCACGGCCAGGGCCACGCTGCGGCTCTGGTGATCCACGTGATAAGTGGCGCTCAGCCCCCCTTCCCGATAGAGGGTTTCGGGGTGGAGCGTGAAGCCCAGCTGGCGGGTGATCTGGCTGATGCCGGTGAGGCAGCTCACCAGGTCGGCGTCGGTGCAGATGGCCGACGTGTACACCGTGGGGGGCGCTTCCGGTACACCTTCAGACGCTGGCAGAAGGCTGCTGGCCAGGGACCTGGCAAGGGTTCGCATCGGCACCACCGCGGTTCCGTGGTTCGCAATCTGGCGCGATCGTAGGTCGATCACGCTGGATGTGCTGTGTTGATTCGGCTACACCACTATCTGTGGTGTGGATTGCCTGTGGTGTGGATTGCGATCAGGCGGCGAGCTGGCGGTGCGGCAGCAGGGTGGCGTAGAGCCGCTCCAGGGCGTCGATGTTGCCGCTGAGGCTGTAGCGCTCCAGGGCGCGTTGACGAGCCCGGCGACCCAGCTCGGCGGTGAGCACCGGTTGATCGCGCAGCACCGGCAACAACGTGCGCAGCTGGGTGGTCACCCCCTGGGTGCTGATCACGATTCCGGCGCCCCCCTCCAGCACCTCGCCATCGGCGCCGGCGTCGGTGGCCACGCACGCGGTGCCACTGGCCATCGCCTCCAGCAGCGACAGCGACAGACCCTCCACCAGCGAGGGCAGCAGAAACACCTCCGCCAGTTGTTGCAGGGCCACCCGCACCTCCAGCCGCGGCTCGTAGCCCCACCACACCACATCGCTCTCGCTGCCGTTGCTCTGCAGGGCGCTCCGCAGCGGCCCATCGCCCACGATCACCAGCACGCAGCCGCTCGGGCGCACCAGCCGCCAGGCCCGCA